>CAZZAZ010000026.1:0-17305 GCA_964652355.1 uncultured Sulfurimonas sp.
TTACGCTATCCATTGGGATACCATAATGTATATCATTCATATGAATATGAAGTAAAGATGTAACAGCTAAAGACATTGGTATAGCTAAAGTAATTACTGTTCCCTTGTTAGCTTTAGTTTTAATATTAATACTTCCACCAAAACCTTCAATAGATTTTTTAACAACATCCATACCAACACCACGACCAGAGAACTCTGTAATTTCCTCAGCAGTAGAGAGGCCAGGAAGAAGAACTAGCTCAGCTCTTTCATCTTCCGTCAATGCATCTATTTGTTCAGGTGTCATAAGACCTTTTTCTAAAACTTTACCAGCTACTCTTTCAGTGTTTATACCAGCACCATCATCTATAATTTCAATGATAATTTTATCAGATTGAGCATAGGCCTTTAACGTAACATTACCTGAAGCACTTTTTCCTTTTTGCTCACGAACATCTGGCATCTCAATACCATGATCAAGTGAATTTCTCATAATATGAATCATAGGATCAGCTAACATCTCAATCATATTCTTATCAAGCTTTGTTTCACCACCACTCATATCTAGTTTTACTTTTTTACCAAGCTTTTTAGATATATCACGAACAAGTTTTGGGTATCTATCAAAAACATAAGAGATTGGTAACATTCTCATACCCATAATAAGGTCTTGAAGTTGTTCAGATAAACGGTTTATAAAAATATATTTATCCATAATCTCGCGTTTAATTACATCATGAGTCATACCAATAACATTATCAGCAAGATATGGAAGTGAATTTTTAGCAACTAAAAGTTCACCAACAACATTCATAAGTGAGTCAATAGACTCTTGATCAATTTTTACAGTTTTTCCAACTACAGCTTTTTGCTTCTCTTCTTTAGGTTCAGCCTTCTTAGTTACTGGTTTTACTATCTCTTGTTTTACTTCTTCCGTAGTGCTAGTTTCAACTTTTAGAGCAGGTTTAGCTTTTACTGTCTCTTGTACAACTTTTACTTTTTCAGTCTTAGTATCTACTATATTTTCAGCTTCTGCGTTCTCTATACCCATCTGTGCTTCTAAAAATATTTTTATCTCTGCCAATGATTCAAAACCAGCTGGCATAGATGATGTAAATGGTCTAATTTTATCCATCATAGTTTTAACACGAAGTAGGTCATCATCAGATTCTACATAATCTAATGCTTTGTACTGTTGAGTAATAATATCTTTTATTGTTGATTCAATTTCTGGTGTTATTTCTATACTACTCTCTTGTTTAGGTTCCTGAACATCATCATCTTCTACTACAATTGTCTCTTCAGCTATCTCTTGTATTTTTTCTACACTTTGGGCTTTATCAACTGTTAAAGATGATGATTCATATCTTTTTCCAGTATGTAAATTTTCAAAGAAACCAGCTAACTTAGTCGTATCTTTATCATCAATTAAACCAACAATATCTAAAAATCTTTGCAACTGTGCATACTGAAGAGTCTCTTCACCAACAAGCTCCATAGATTTTTCAACTTCATCTTTAATTCCAGCAAGATCTAAATCCTCTGCAATATTATTAAGTTCTTTTAAACTATCAAGTTGTAAACCTGAATCTCCACTATTTACAGATAAAAGAGTAGATATATCTAACGGTAAAAGTTGAAGTTCATCTATAAAATTAAATAGTGAATCTTCTATCTCTTCATAAGTTGCATAAATAAATGCAGTTAATTGAACTTTTAAAAGTAGACCATCTTCATCTTCTGTTCCACTTAAAACTGACTTAGCATTTTCATTACTCATACAAGAATGGACACCTAATACTTTATCACCAAGTAATGATAGTGTATATATAGGGTCATTTCCATATACCATGCATGATTCATCTACATCAAATACAACAGCATATAAATTATCTTTTGCACAAAAGTCTTCATCTATATCCGTATTTTTAAAAACTACCTTATGACTAGCTATACCATTTAAAGCAGTTAATGGTAAATTTAAAACACTATCAATATCTGACACTAACTCAAATGGTAAAGACCAAGAGACTTCTTCCTGCGCTGATTTACCCATCATAGCACTAAGTTCAGCTACAATCTCTTCTACTTTTTCCTCATCAGCATCAACTATACCTTCACTTTCTTCAGCAGCTTCAACAAGATTGAGGACTTCATCAAATGCATTATATAAAGATTCGGTCATACCATCAACAAACTCTAATCTACCATCTCTAAGCATATCAAGTAAATCTTCTGCATGATGGGTTATATTTTTCACAGCTTCAAAACCAACTATCCCGCTACCACCTTTTAAAGTATGTGCTGCACGAAAAACAGAGTTTAAAAGTTCGGGATCATCCCCACCAATCTCTTCTATATGTTGATCGATAAAGGCTAAATTTTCTCTTGCTTCACCTAAAAACTGTTCTAATAATGGATCCATAATATCTCCCTAACTCTTAACTAAAATATCTATATATGCTTGAAGTTGATCTGGCTTAATAGGCTTTGTTTCAAACAAATTTGCACCAACTTTATAAGCATTTATTTTATCTTCATCTTTTGCCTGAGTAGTTACCATAATAACAGGCACAATTTTATGATCATTTTGTTTTCTTAAATCACTGATAAAAGAGTACCCATCCATAATTGGCATATTTACATCAACAAGATACAGATCAATATTTGCGCCCAAGCTTTTTTCTAAAGCTTCCATCCCATTTTCTGCCTCAACAACTTCCAAACCTTGAGCTTTTAGTATTGAACCATGATAATTTCTTACTGTTTTTGAATCATCTACTACCATTATAACTGCCATTATATACCCCTTATCGTGTAAGTTTTCACTATTAAAAAAACTCTATTTCTTCTTCGTTTGAATGACCAAGTTTACCTGAGAATGCATCTCTCTTCTCTTTTGCTATAGTAACTGCAGCACTTAATTTGGAACACATTTTATCAAGTGAATCATTTGCTGTTTTTTCATCTGAAGCATAAGCATTTTCAAAAATTGCTATACTATTTTGTACACTATCTATCGCATCAATAGTTGCACTTAATTGTTGTGAAATAATATCTTGATACTGAAGTGCTTGTAATGCACTTTCATCCAAGTCAATATTATTTTTTTCTATAAATTCACTAAGCATCATTATGGAATCTTTAGACATTTGTATAGTGTCTAATTCAACCTCTTTAATATGTGATAATAATTCATTTACAGATCTAAGCATATTCATCTCTAACTCCATTTATGGTAATCTAAGTACTCTTGTTATTGCTTGTTTTAACTGCACTGGATTAAATGGTTTTACAATCCAACCAGTAAGTCCAAGAGCTTTACCTTTTTGTTTTAACTCAGGTTTTGTCTCAGTAGTTAACATCAAACATGGTGTACGAGAAGTTGATGATTCTTTTCTAAGTGCCTCTAAAAATTCAAACCCATTCATCACAGGCATATTTAGGTCTGTAATTATTAAATCAGGTTTCATACCTGCTTGAATTTCAGCTAAAGCTACTTGAGCTTCTGTATATTGTTTTACCTCTATTGGCATAGAGTTTGTTACCATCCTAGTCGATGCTAAAGCTGTCTCACTATCATCTACAAATATTACTAATGGCATTCTTATTCCTTTTTTATTAAATTATTTTTGGTAGATTAAACAATTATCTACTTTTTTTGCATTAAAAACAGATACTATTCTACTCATATATTCTGCATGACCTAAAAACACGTAACCACCTGGATTTAGCATATCATAAAATGTCATAGCTACCTCTTTTCTTGATGCATCATCAAAATATATCAACATATTTCTTGAAAATATAACATCAAATTTACCTAGTTTTCTTATTTGAGCCCTATCAAAGATATTAACAACTTTAAAGTCTACACTACCTTGAAGATCTTCTCCTAACTCATATCCCAACGCTTTTTTATTAAACCATTTTTTTAAAATAGGTTTAGGAATTGCATGAACAGATCGTTCAGTATATCTAGCTTTTTTAGCCTTTTCAATTACGGTTGAATCAATATCTATACCCACTAATTCAATATCTCTTTTTTCAACTATATCACCCTCTTCTACTATGTGTAATACCATAGAGTAAGGCTCTTCTCCTGTGGAACACGGGGAAGATAGTATTCTCAATGGTCTTGAAGTTGGCATGGTTTCATGAAGTTCTGGTAGTACATGGTTTACTAATACTTCAAACTGATCTTTTTCTCTAAAAAAGTAAGTCTCATTTACAGTAACAGCATTCATCAACTCTTGAAACTCTTCACCATCCTTATCTTCAAAACGGAGAATAAAAAAGTATTTTCTAAAGTTATCTACACCTAGTTCATCTGCGCGCTTATCTATATACTTAGCAATTTTCTCAAAATGCTTATCCTCTTCAAGATATATACCACTTTTTCTATAAACAAATTCACTAATTTTATTAAAATTTTCAATTGATAAAAGATATGCCATGCCTTATCCTTTTATCATTTTAATTGCGCCATCAACTGCAAACTGAACATATACTTCATCTTTAAATCTATCTTTTAACTCTTCTAATAGTGTTATATCTTCCTCTTCACCTATTTCACCCATATAATCAACAGCAGTCATTGCTACATTTATATCTGACTCATCCTCTAGCAGTTCAACTAACATATCTCGAGATTCTGAAAAATTAACATCACCTAAAACATTTATGGCAAAAATCCTTAAGTCTCTATCATCCCCTATTAAAAATTTTACTATATAGTATTTAATAGCTGAACCAAAATCTCTAAGAATTGATATACCAAGGTTTCTTATATAAGCATTTTCAAGTTTTAACAAATCCATTATATGTTCTATTGGTGCATCTTCTGGATCCATATTTGAAATAACCGAAGCTACCTTTGTAGATATTCTTTTACTAGCATGCTCATCTGATATACGGGAAACTAAAAAATCTCCTCCACCACGAAATTTAGCAATCTCTTCAATAGCATAATCTTTTTTTTCTACATCATCATTTGATTCAAAGTAGCCTACAGCTTCTTCTAGCGTTGAAAAAGTTGGTAACTCTTCAATATTTTGATCTGAATGTTGTTTTACTAAAGCCATATCTCTCTCCTTTACTTAAATGTTGCTATCTCTTTTAAAATATCTTTAAAATCCAACTGTTTTGAAATACCACCACGATCGTATGCCTCTTTTGGCATACCATAAACAGTAGCACTACTTTCACTTTCACCTAGTGTATAAGCTCCAGCTTTTTTAATAGCTACCATTCCATCAGCACCATCATCTCCTATACCTGTTAATATAACTCCTATAATATTTTTTCCATCAAAAATATTAAGTGATGATTTTAACATCTCATTTACGCTTGGTTGAAAAAACTGTTGACCTTTATCTCTATCCTCACGAATGACAATTTTTCCAGATGTCTTTTTGGCAAAATTCATATGAACACCACCACGAGCCACATAAATATGTCCAGGTAACACCTCCATATTTTGTGCACTCTCATGCACTGGTAAAGCAGCTGCACGATCAAGCCTTGTTGCAAAAGCTGCAGTAAATTGTTCTGGCATATGTTGAACTATACATACAGGATATTTATAATTTGCAGGAAGTGATGAACAGATTTGTTCAATCAACCCTGGTCCACCAGTTGATGAACCAATAAGAACAACTTTCTCTATATCTCTGGAGTCCCTAGTATCTTCTACAACTGCTTCTCTAACAACCCTTTTTCTTTCACGCTGAATTGGTCTAGATACTTGTCTTTGTAAACGCCTTTTTGGTATACGACTTAAAGACTTTACTTTTTGCAAAATATCTTCTGTATTTTCATTTTTTCCAATATTCATTGTACCAGGCTTAGATATATAATCAATAGCACCAAGATCTAGTGCATCCATAGTTATACTTGCATTTGCAGTAGTTAATGAACTTACCATAAGTATAGCAGTTGGTTGTTTTTGCATGATTTGCTTAACTGCTTCAATACCATCCATTACTGGCATATTTATATCCATAGTAATAACATCATATTGGAAAGATGTAGCTTTATCAACTGCTTCTTGACCATTTTTTGCTATATCTATATCAAAACCCAAAGTAGCTATAAGTTCTTTTAATTGTTTTCTAACTAGTGCTGAATCATCCACTATAAGGACTGTTTTAGCCATTCATATTACCTTTATTATTTACTATTTTATCTATCTCCATTGATAAAATCAATCTTGCTCCATTTTCTAAATGTAATATATTTGGAAATAGTTCATTATCTTGTGTTTTTATTTCATCTTCTGTTATACTTAAAATATCACTTATACTATCTACAACAAAACCTATCTTATTTCCATCTATGTTACAAATAATTATCTTAGAATCTTCACAAACTTCTACATTTATATTTAAACGCTGAGCTAAAGATACAATAGGCACTATTTGACCACGTATATTTATAATACCATCAACCCCATCTTCACTATAAGCTACACTTGTAGAATTAACTACATCAATAATTTCAGCTACACAGTCTACTTCAAATGCATACTCTTTAGTTGATAATTTAAAGACTATCGCTTCCATAACACTTTCTTGTATAATCTCATTTTCATTTTGATTATCTTCTTTAGAATCTATGTACGCCTCATTTTCTTTAAATAATTTTTCCAAAACACTACTATCAAAAAATGATATTAACGAATCATGATCATGAATTACACCTGATATTTTACTCTCATCAAAACGTTCACTCATATACTCTACTTCTTTAGAAGCATATGATTTTATATCAATAATTTCATCAACAAAAAGTCCAACTGTTTCATTATTAACACTAGCAATTAAAATTCTATTTTTTTCACTTTTTGTACTTTTAAAACCGTAATACAACCTTAAATCTATAACAGACAACAGTTCATCTCTAAGTGTTATTAAGCCTAACATTTCAGAAGATGAACCTGCAATTTCAGTAAAAGATATATCAGCTAAAATAATCTCTCGTAAATAATCAATACTTAATGCAAATTTTTCATTTGCCATAGAAAATATAAGAAACCTACTCGTATCTTCCTCTTTTACGACTAAATTTTTTAATTTTCCTGTATTGATATCTTTTGCTTTTATATCTATCTTATTTATTTTTGACAATAATATTTCAAGAGATAAAACTTGCACTAAAGAATCTTTATATTTATATATAGCGATAACTGGATCATCTTTTTTATCGATATACTCAATACTTTCTTCACGAATAGATATAGTATTATAAACCTCAGAAACTAAAATAGCGTTTGAAGAATATTTTCCATTTAAAGTTAAAAGTCTGCTAGCCTGTGAATCCAAATCAACTTTGGGCATATCTAATAAAAGATTTATATCAACCATAGATACTATATTCCCACCAACACCACAAAGTCCCCTACTTGCCTTAGGTCTTAATGGTAATGGCATAAGCGATGGTACACGAGAAATCTGGTTTATATCTTCAGTAGATATACCATAACTCTCTATACCATTTTTGATGATTAAAATCTCTTCAATAGCCATTTAATTAACCTTGTTGAAGCTCATCTGCCATCACAGCCAACTCTTCTACACCCTCACCAATATGTGAAACTGTTTCAATAATTAACTCTGAAGCTTTTCTTGATTCCATCGCGTTTCTAGCACTTAGTTCAACTGCTTTTTGAATTTCACTAAGACCTATTAAAACTTGATCCATACCTTCAAGATTTTGATCATTTACTGCTTTAAGTCCTGTGTATCTATCAAGTAAATCAACAAGCATATCTGTAATCTTAATAATATCGTTAATTAAAGAATCAATAAGAGATTGCTCACTACCTTGAGATGTTAAAAGATTATTCCAATCAGTTTTTACAGTATCAATCTCTGAGTTCATAGATTCTACTATATCATTAATTTTTTCAGTATTACTTTCTGAGTCTTTTGCAAGATTACGAATATCTGCAGATACTACAGCAAAACCTTTTCCAAAATCACCAGCACGAGCTGCTTCAATACTTCCAGAGATTGCAAGCATATTTAATTGGACAATAGAATTAGAGATGTTTCCAACTGTTTTGTCAACATTTTTAGTCTCTTTAACAATAACTGTTAGTTCAGTAGCCGCAGAATTTCCTTGTGTTATAGAATCAGAGAAAGCACTTCTAATAGAACTAATGCTATTCTTAACTTCAGTAAATGATATTTTAAGTAAATCAAAATTTCTTCTAGCGATTTCAATAAGTTTGTCAATATCTTTTGCTGCTGCAAGACCAACTTCAATAAGTTCTTTATTGTTTATTGCTGATTTATTTGTAGTATGTGATGCTGATTCTATTTGATTTAGTGCATTTGTAACATCTTCTAAAGCATTTTGAATATCTTCCATACTTCCACCAATAGTATCAGCTGAAAGTGCGATATCTTCAGCTGACTTCATAGTATCAGTTGAGTACTTCAACTCTTCTGCAAGGTTAGAAAGTTCTTTAATATCATCTTCAGTTTGACTTAATGCATCTGATTGGATATCTATACCATTGAGTGTTTTTTCAACAGAAAGAGCTATTTCAGATGATGCTGATGCAATATCTTGAGAACCATCATTAATTTTAGCTACATAATCACCTAGGTTTCTTGTATAATCACCAACACTTCTAGCTGCTTCAACAGAATAAATAGCAATCTTAGTTAATTCTTCCATTTTTAAAGAAAGTGAATTACCAGTTACACCATTATCTGAAATAATTGTTGTTGTTTTACCAATACTTGTAATAATATTATCAATTGAGCCTTGAATCTTTGTTACAAGTTCAGAGATAAATTCAGCATTTTTTTCACTTTCACCTGCTAATGCACGAGTTTCATCAGCAACAACTGCAAAACCTTTTCCATGCTCTTTTGCACGAGATGCTTCGATAGCTGCATTTAATGCAAGTAAGTTTGTTTGGTCTGCAATCTTAGCAATAAAACCTACTGCATTTCCAATATTTTGTGAGCTAACTTTTAACTCTTCACTTTTTGTTGAAGAATCTTTAGCTACACTTACAGCTTTATCCATACGAGATACTGAATCATTGATTTTTTCAACAGACGCCATAATATTATCACCTGTTGAAAGAGTTGAAGATATTACAGTGTCTATTGTAGAAGTCATTCTATTAATATTTGAGTTAATCCCCTTAACATTTTGTAAAGCTTGTTCACTAGCTCCTGAATTTTCTTCAGCTGCTGTAGCAATTTGTTCCATTGAAGACTTTAATTCTTCTATAGCAGATACACTCTCTTGTGCATTTTCTAAGATTGTCATAGATACCCCAGCAATAGACTCGCTAATTTGTTGTTGTTTTGCTAATGTTCTTTGTCGTCTTTTATCTCCACCGCCTGATACTACTGCTGCTGCTGAAGATGAAGTTGAATGATTTTTTTTCATTAATGCCATTATAAGTTCCTTCCTAATCTAATGTTGTATAAAGCTCTTGAGCTTTTTTAATATCTTCGCGAGATGGTTTAACGCGGATAGATACATATTTTGTATTTCCATTTTTATCAATCGAGCGAAGAACTGTTGCATATACCCAGTAGTGTCCACCACCTTTACGGGCATTTTTAACGTACCCTGTCCAAAAACCTTTATCTTGAACATCATCCCAAAGAGACTTAAATGCAGCCCTAGGCATATCTGGATGTCTCACTATGTTATGTGGTTGACCTATAATTTCAGAAGATGACATATTTGCTATTTTCAAAAAAGATTCACTAGCATATGTAACAATACCTTTCTCATCGGTCTCACTTAAAAGATATAAATCATTATATAGTACTTCACCATCATCTAAAAATGTTAGCCCTTCTGTACTTACTTCTTGTTTCTCAGACATCTCTAAGCTCCTAAAAAAAATTTAATATAGGAGTAGGATACTCTTTAAAAACTAAAAGTATATTTAAAGGGATGAAAATATGTTATAAACTGTAAAATAAAAGTGAAAATGTGGCTTTTTAGATATGATATATGGAAAGCTTTTAACTATAAGTAAAATTTATAGTTAGTATTTAAATAGATTCATTCAAACCCCTATAAATAAGGGCTTAAACTGTAGTAGTATAAAATATTACTTAGATATTATCACGAATATCTAAAGCATCAACAAGTTTAAGATAAGCATCTTTATCTTTTCTTTTGAAGTACTTCATTAAACGACGACGTTGTCCAACAAGTTTAAGAAGACCTAATCTTGAAGCGTGATCTTTTTTGAATACTTTAAGGTGTTCAGTTAATTCACGAATTCTTTCTGTTAAAAGTGCTATTTGAACTTCACTTGAACCTGTGTCACTCTCTGAGCGACCATACTTTGCAACAATTTCTTGTTTTTTAGCCGAATCTAAAGCCATAATGACCTCCTGATGGGTATAATAATCTAACAATTTGTTTAGTTACAAAAAGTTGAAGCGAAATTATAGCCAAATTCTTAGATAAAATTCAATAACTTTTGCTATAATCTATAAAAAATATTATAAAGATTTAAAATGTTAATAACTCGTGCTAGTGAATATGCCATACTCTCTCTGATAGTTTTATCAAAATCAAACACACCAATAGACAGTGAGAGCTTAGCTACAGAACTATCAATACCAAAAAGTTTTTTAGCAAAAATTCTTCAAGCACTCGCAAAAAAAGAGATTCTAAAATCTTACAAAGGTGTAAATGGTGGCTTTGCTTTACTTAAAGACTCTAGTGAGATTAGTATGCTGGATGTTATGAGTGCAGTTGAAGGTAAAGCTCCAGCTGTCTTTGATTGTGCATCTTCAGCTCAAAATTGTCCATCAGATAAAGCACACCTTTGTTCTATTTGGCCTTTTTTAAATAAACTTCAAGGTAAAATAGATCTATTTCTAGCTGAAATGTCTCTTGCAGATATTTTAGACTAACAGGATTCTCTTGGCAAAGAAACTAACTACTAGACAACAAGTCGGAACAGCATTAAATTTTTTACTTGGTCAAAAAGATTTATCTGTTGTTATATTTGTTATGGCAATTTTAGCAATTATAATTGTTCCTTTACCATCAGCTATGCTAGATGTATTATTGACAATATCTATGGCTTTAGCTGTTTTGATTTTACTTATTTCGCTTTATGTTCCAAAACCAACTGATTTAACAACTTTTCCAACACTAATCTTAATCCTGACTCTATTTAGACTTTCACTAAATATAGCTACAACAAGGATGATTCTGAGTGATGGTAGTAAAGGTACTGATGCAGTAAGTAGTATTATTACATCCTTTGGTAACTTCGTTGTTGGTGGGAATTTTGTTATTGGTATTATTGTTTTTTCTATTTTAGTTCTTATTAACTTTATGGTTATTACAAAAGGTTCCACTAGGGTTGCAGAAGTTGCTGCTCGTTTTACACTAGACTCTATGCCTGGTAAACAGATGGCTGTTGATGCTGACTTAAATGCTGGATTAATTGATGATGCACAAGCTAAACAACGCCGTGCCGAAATTCTTCAAGATGCTAACTTTTATGGAGCAATGGACGGTTCATCTAAGTTTGTAAAAGGTGATGCTGTCGCGGGTATTATTATTACTCTAATTAACATTATTGGTGGATTTTTAATAGGTGTATTTCAACATGATATGACAGTTGGTGATTCTGCTACTACCTTTACACTTTTAACTATTGGTGACGGTTTAGTTGGTCAAATCCCTGCTTTAATCATCTCCACCGCTACTGGTATCATGATTACACGTAGTTCAGGAGATGGCGACAACTTTGCAGAGGGTACAATAAACCAGATGATGGGTAATGCAAAAATTATGATGATAGTTGGTTTTATCATGATTTTATTTGCATTAGTCCCTGGTCTTCCTACGGCATCTATGGGCTTTGTAGGTATCTTATTTGCCCTACTCGGTTGGTCCGTTTACAAGTATGAAAAAGGTGAACTAAGTATTCTTGATGTAAATGATATTTTGTCAGAAAAAGAGCAGCATGCAAAAGATTTAGAAAAAATAAAACCTCAAAAGACTAACGAAGAGATAGCAAAAGAGGAAGAAACAGCTCTTGAGGATATACTTAAAGTTGAGATGCTAGAGCTTACTCTTGGTTATCAACTTATCCGTTTAGCAGACGCTTCTCAAGGTGGAGATTTGCTTGAGAGAATTCGCTCTATGCGTAGAAAAATAGCTGCTGATTTTGGTTTTTTAATGCCTCAAGTTAGGATTCGAGATAACCTTCACCTAGAACCACAACAGTATCAGATACTGCTAAAAGGTGTAGCTATTGGTGAAGGTGCTATCATGCCTGACAAATTTTTAGCAATGGATAGTGGAGTAGCAAGTGAAGAGATAGAAGGGATTCCGACAAAAGAACCTGCTTTTGGACTTGATGCTATTTGGATTGATACAAATCAAAAAGAAGATGCTATTGAAAATGGATATACTATTGTAGATCCAGCTACTGTTATATCTACACATATGAGTGAACTCGTTAAACAAAATGCAGAAGATTTACTTACTCGTCAAGAGGTTCAAGCACTTGTTGATAAAATCAAAAATGATTTCCCTGTTATTGTTGATGATGTGTTAAAAGTATCATCTATTGGATTAATTCAAAGAATTTTAAAAGCTCTTTTACATGAAAAAATCCCACTTAAAGATATGCTAACTATACTAGAAACTATTGCAGATATTGCAGAATACACTAAAAATGTTGAACTAATTACAGAACAAGTTCGGGCAAAACTATCTCGTATAATTACACAAATGTACTCAAGTAAAGATGGAGTTATCCATCTTCTTACATTTGATACCTCAAGTGAACAACTTATGCTTGAAAAATCTCAAGAACAAGATGGAACAAGAAACCTTTTACTAAGTGTTGGTGAAATAAACGCACTTATACAAGCTACAAGTGCTAAAGCAGCGGAACTTTTACAAAAAGGGGTATCCCCTGTTGTAATCATAGTAGATCCTCAACTTCGCCGTGGTGTTGCAGAGATATATGAAAGGTTCTCATTAGATGTTGTAACTTTGTCTCATGCAGAGATAGATTCATCTGCAACATTTGAAGTAATGGGTTCAATAAATATAATAGAAAACACACAATAATCAAGGAAATATATATGAAAACTAAAACTATTCACCACCTATCCCATACTGATTTGGATGGATATAGCTGTCATTTAGTTATGAGCTTTACTTCAAATAAAAAATATAATTACAATGCAAACTATGGTGCAGAAGTAAAACAAAAACTAGATATGATGCTAGAAAACAGTGCAAAAAATCAGGAAGAAGCACTTATATTAATAACAGATTTAAATCTTACAGCAGATGAATCCAGATGGTTAAATAATGAAGTAAACAAAAGGGATGATTTAGATTTACTTTTACTAGACCATCATGGAAGTGGCGAAGATAGTGCTAACAAGTACAAGTGGTACTTTTTAGATACACAACGATGTGCTACAAAAATCACTTATGATTATGCAAAAGAGCATTTTGATTTAGATGAGCCAGAATGGATGAATAAATTTGTAAATGTTGTAAATGCTGTTGACTTATGGAAGATGGAAGATGTAGAAAACTTTGAATATGGAAAAGTCTGTATGCGTCTTGTAACTGAAACTAGAGAGTTAAACAAAGTTATGTTTGCAGATGAAGATAATAGATATAAAACATCACTTCTTTTAGAAGCTACCAAATATTTAGACGATAAAAATGCTCCGATTATTTTAGATGAAAAAATCCATTCTATAAAAAAAGAGTTCTTTAAAGTAGATAAGAACGACACACTTGATAATCTTTCTACAAAGTTTATTGTTAAACTTTTAGGTCAAGCAAAAGATGAAAAAACTATTTACTACAAGGGTTACAGAGGTTATCTTAGTTACGGAGTTGGTAATACTTCCATAGTAGGAAATGGTTTCTTACTTGCATATCCTGAGTATGACTTTATCGTAGATGTAAGTTATCGTGGGACCATGAGTTTACGAGCAAATAATAAAGTAAATGTTGCACAAATATCAAAAGAGTGGGCAAATGGCGGTGGTCATCCAAATGCTGCCGGTGGTAGAATAATTGGGTTTAAAGAGCAGTATCGTTATGATAAAGTAAAGCTACAAATTCAGAAGATTATAGATGAAAAAGAGTCTCGTGCTGGGAATTTGGAATATAAAAAAGAGGATTAAGTACCCTTTGCTCTATTTTCAGCTCCCGTGAACATTTTTCTTTGAAAAATATTCCATACGCTGAAGCAAAGGGCATCAATTATTAGCAAAATACCTCTCTATCCCATCAGCCATCCCCTTAGCCATAAGATTTCTATACTTAGAGGTCCAAAGTCTCGTTGATTCCTTAGGATGAGTCATAAAACCAACCTCTATAAGAACCGATGGCATTTGAGCACCAACTAATACCCAAAAAGGACCCTCACGAACTCCACCATCTTTTACATGTCTATACTTTTTGTTTAATGCTCCAAGCATTCCTCTTTGCAAATCAATAGCTAATTTATTTGAAGCTAAAATATTACTATGATTTAATAAATTTAGATAAGAATTTTTTCCATAAGTATTCATCTCTTTCAAATCTGCAACATTTTCTTTCGCAGCTGCTCTTTTAGCACGTTTTGAACGAGATGGTGAAAGAAAGTAGCACTCTATTCCTTGAGCTTTTGCAGCTGATTTTTTACCAACAGCATTTGCATGAATACTTACGAAGATATCTGCTTTTTTCTTATTTGCATATTTTGTTCTATGACTTAACTTTATAAATTTATCTTTATCCCTTGTCATATAGACTCTATAACCGCGAGATTTTAAAAGTTTTTTTAACTCTTTTGCTACTTTTAAAACAACTGTTTTTTCTCTACGCTTTTTATATCCAATAGCTCCGGGATCTTTACCACCATGACCAGCATCTATAACGATTACTTTATTTCTATCTACCCTTTTTGGTGTAACTAAGGCTATCTTTTTATCTATCTTTTTTGTATCAGAATTGTTAATTCTTATTCTTAAACTTTTTGGTTTTTTAGAAAATCTTACTTTAACTTTTTTATTATTTTCTATGACTAAACGAATTGTATCTGGAGTAACTTGTCCAAGTTTTATTCGTTTTATACCAGATTTTTTAAGAGTTTTAGATTCTGTAATCATTGAAGCATGAATATCAAAAACATATTTATAAACTTTTCTTTTTGAATCATACAATGTAAAATAATTTACTTGATTTTTAGATAGCTTTTTATCAAATTTTAAAACAAGTTCAGAATTTATCCAAGATATAGATTTTAACTTATGTGAAGATTTAACTTTTATTTTTTTAGCTTTTTTGCTCTTTTTTATAGATTTTGATTTTGGTTTATTATATTTTGATTTTTTAACAACTTTTTTAGGCTTTGATTTTTTCTTTTTAATTTTTTTCTTTTTATAAACTGGTTTATTTAGTTCTGCCTTATATGATTTTACATCTATATGAAGCTTCGTACCACTTTTAACTATACCTTTTAATGCACTCTTTTTTAACTTATAATCATCATTCATCATAGCGCGAAGATATAGATTTTTATAGTCATTATAAGCACGAAATTGGTCACTCTGAGATTTAGAGTTTACTAGTTTATTTGCACGGTTAAGTATGCTACTATCACTAGCTGCATGTAGTGATAATACTAACAATAAAAGAAGAATTAATTGGCGAAACATATATTTGTTATTCGCCTAAAGTCAGTTTATCCATTAGCTCTTTTACAGAGATTATCTCATTTAATCTGTATCCGTTTGTACCAGAGAAGAATAATCCAGTTTCTTTATTACCCATAAAAGCATCACTAAGTCTATCAGCTATACAAAAACCAACTTCTTTAGCTTCTACACCACGGTTACATGGTGCTACACAGTTTGAGATACATTTTATCTCAGGGCCCTCTCGTTTTTCAACTAGATGAGTCAGATTTGTAACAATACCTTGAGCTGGATACCCAACAGGTGAACCCATAAGTTGTATATCATCTTTTTTAGCATCAAGTAGAATCTCTTTTAAATTATCATGTGCATCACACTCATGAGTACCAATAAACCTAGTCCCCATCTGAACAGCAGTTGCACCAAGACTTATCATTTGCTCAATATCTGTTTTATCCCAAACACCACCAGCAGCAATTACTGGGATATCTCCCCATTTTGCTGCTTCTTCTACAACTGGTGCTACAATATTTTCTAGTTGGTTCTCTTCTAATTTACATTGCTCATACGTAAAACCTTGATGTCCACCAGATTTTGGTCCCTCAACAATTACAGCATCAGGTAAACGGTCATATCTTTTTTGCCATCTTTTACAAATTATTTTTAAAGCTTTTGGCGAAGAGACAATTGGAACAAGTGCTACATCTGGATAACCTTCTGTAAACTCTGGCATATTTGTTGGAAGTCCTGCACCAGTTATAATAATGTCGATACCTAATTCACAGGCATTACGAACAACATCTCCATATCCACTCATAGCATAAAGAATATTTGCCGCTATTGGTTTATCTCCAGATATCTTTCTTGCATTTTTAATAATAGCTTCAAAACCATCTCGTGAATAAAAGTTCGCTTCACTTAATGGTCTATCTGAAACTAATTTACCAGCAAACTCTTTATCTTGATAATACCCAGTACCAACTGAAGATATCACACCAAGTCCACCCTCTTTAGATACATTCCCTGCTAATTGGTCCCAAGATATTCCAACACCCATTCCACCTTGAACAATAGGTTTCTCGATTGTATATTTTCCAATTTTAAATGACTTTAAATCCATTAGTTTACCTTTAACTTAGCAAATTTTCTTTTTCCAACTTGAAGAATATACTCTCCACTGCCTAATTGTAATTGCATATCTGAAATCTTTTCTTGGTTTATTTTAACAGCACCTTGCTTAATATCTCTCCTTGCTTGAGAAGTAGATGGTTCAATTTCACAATCAACTAAAGCTTTAGCAATCCAAACTTCACCATCACAAGAAAATTCTTTTATATCGGTAGGAATCTGGCTTTTTGAATGAATTTTTTCAAACTCTAACTTTGCTTCATTTGCCTTATCTTCATTATGAAACCTTGCTGTAATCTCTAAAGCTAAATCTTCTTTAACTTTTTTAGGATGAAGAGTTCCATCTTCAACACCTTTTTTTAGTGTTGCGATATCTTCTAAAGATTTTGTGCTAAGAAGCTCATAAAATCTCCACATTAAAACATCTGAGATAGATAAAACTTTTCCAAACATATCATTTGCTTCATCTGTAACACCGATATAGTTATTTAAAGATTTACTCATCTTTTGTACACCATCAAGAC
>CAZZAZ010000027.1:0-9538 GCA_964652355.1 uncultured Sulfurimonas sp.
ACGATGGCGGAATTATACCCATATATTTTTCAAATGTAAAGTTTATCTACCTTTGTCCTATTTTGAACTCCCGTGAACATTTTGTTCCAAAATATTCCATACGTTCAAGACAATGGCAAGGGCTGAAAGAGGAAGGATACTTTAGTATCTGACGAAAGAAGCAACGCAGCAAATGCATTGCTATTTTGATATTGTTTATTTAGAAGTCTTCACCATTGCTATACATCTCTTTGGTAAACTCTACTATCTTATTTCTACCAGTATTTTTAGCCTCATATAAAGCTGTATCAGCATACTTAATAGCTTTCCAGATGGTATCTCCATCTGTAGGAAATTTTGCTATACCAATACTGATAGTCTTTTTAAGTGTTTCTCCAGTTCCAACATCAAAAGACATACTACCAAATGTTGAGTGGATTTTGTTTGCAACTTGAAGAGTACCTTCTTCTGTTGCATTGTGAAGCATAATTACAAACTCTTCACCACCATAACGAATAGCTAAATCAGCCTCACGAATATTTTCTCTTAAAACTTTTGCAAGTTGAACTATAACTTTATCCCCAATATCATGTCCATATGTATCATTAACCATTTTAAAGAAGTCAACATCAAGCATCATAATTGAATAGCTATCATTGTTTCTCTCAGCTTGACTCATCACTTTATCTATAAACTCTTCTAAAAATCTTCTGTTATAAAGACCTGTCATACCATCCCTTAGAGATGTATCACGAAGTTTTTCCATAAGTATTTGACTCTCAATTACTGGTTTAGCAGCTTCAAGATAATGTTTTACGCTTGAGATGTGAGGTTTAATTTGTTCAATATTATCTTCATCTACTGCAATTATTGAGATAGTTATAGATATATCGTTGTTAATTGCAAAAGGGATACACACATAGTTTTGATTTTCACTTGTACATAATTTACAAAGGTTTGGAAACTCTGAAGACACAGTTACAGTTTGAGTCCTATGTGCACGACACTCCATAGCATCTTTATTTGCTTTCTCATAACATATAGCTTGATCTTCAGAGTTGTAGATTATGCGTCTTTGTGATGTAATGTTATTTATTTCATAAAATGTAAAATGAGTAAGTTTGTATTTTAATCTTAAAATATCAATAATTCTATCATATACTTCAGTTTTTGATGCATCTAACTCAATAGTCTTTTTAAACTTATATATATCAGCTAACTCTTCAATAATAGTTTTTGCTTCATATAATGGATCAGAAGCTGTAACACAGCCTTGAGGTATAAAAGTTCCAAGTGAGTGTTTAATATCTCCAAAGGTCTCTTGCATTTTTCTAAATAGAGTGTTCATTCTATCTACAATTTTTTTAGCATCGCCACCTATTGTTGTTGAAAAATTATGTGTAAAGTCTCCGCTATAAGCTTTTTTAATCCCAACTTGAAGAGATGAAAATAGTTTTGTATATGGGCTAACGTAGTAGTTAATTAATACAAGTACAACAATTAAGAATATTAGATTTAAACCAAGTATCCTTACAATTGTGAACATACCAGTTGAACGCATACCTGTAATGTCAAACTCCATACTAATAGCCCCCAGAGTATCTCCCATCTTTACATCGTGGCAGGATAGACAACTGTGTTCACCACCAGTTACTGTAGCTTTGTAAGGTATGGTAACTCTTAGTGAAATACCTTCAGTGTGTTCTGTAACCTCTTTATACATTTTTCCAGAAGCTAAAACTTTTTTATCAATAGCATCTCTTACAGTTTCGTTATCAAAGCCACCACCGTATTGTTTTTTAACATTTTGACTTCTTATAATCCATAGTGCATCTATCTTATCATTATTATGAGAGATTTGATCTAAAAAGTATTGTCTTTTATCCATGATACCATTGACCATGTGTGCAGTTAGCCCGTCTTGAACAATAGCCGCGGTCATATTTGCTTTTTCAACAGCATTGTTAATACTATAATCACGGAAGTTTAGTGATACATTTATAATAGTTGCAGTAGTTAGACCTAGTAGCATAATAGCTACTATTAAAAGAAGTTTTGATTTTGCTCTCATATTATATCTTTAGTTATAAATTTAATCTAGATATATTATCTAATAAAAAATTAATATAATATGAAATCGTTAAAAATTATTCTACTGTTACTGATTTTGCTAAGTTTCTAGGCATATCTACATCATTTCCAAGTCTTATCGAGATCTCTAACGAGAGAAGTTGAACGACTACCATCATCTCAAAAAATTCTAACATATAATCTTTGCATTGTGATATCTGAATAAAGTCATCAGCTTTATCAAATTCTATTGCAGAAATAGCACAAATTGTAGAGTCCCTTGCACTTAATTCTTCAACATTAGATTTTGATTTTTCATAATGTAAATGCTGAGGGAGTAGGGCTATTGTAAAAAGTTCAGGATCTGCTAAGGCAATAGGACCATGTTTCATTTCGCCACTTGGGTAACCCTCTGCATGAAGATATGAAATCTCTTTTAACTTTAATGCCCCTTCTAATGCAAGAGGAAAAAATATATCTCGACCGATGAAGAAAAAACCATGCCCATGAAGGTACCTTTTTGATAATCTTTTCATTTTTTCGTGGAGTTGGTCTGTAACTTTTACAGATGATGGAACTTCACGAAGTAGAGATATTTGTCTGCTTATTTCATCAGAAGAAAGAGAGTTCTTTAGTTTTGCGATATACAAACTCATCATCCAAAATATTGTAACTTGTGTTGCAAAAGCTTTGGTAGATGCTACACCTTTTTCTATACCGGCACGAGTAAGAATGGTTGCATCTGCGAGTCTAACCATAGATGAATTGTCAACATTACAGATAACAAGAGTTTTAAGTCCAGCTTTCTTTGCCATTTTTAGTGTCTCTAGAGTATCAGCAGTTTCACCACTTTGCGAGATTACTACAAAAAGTGTATCTTTAGACATTATAGGTGAGCGATATCTAAATTCACTTGCAATTTCAACAGATGTTTTTATCTTAGAATATCTTTCAAAAAGATAAGACGCACTTAGCGCAGAGTGGTAAGACGTTCCACAGGCACAAAGTTTTATCTCATTTATACCATTAAACAAATCATTTGGTAACTCTTCAAATATAACTTCATCTTCTGTAATTCTTCCCATAAGAGTATCGGAGATTACATCCCCTTGTTCATATATCTCTTTTTCCATAAAAAATCTAAAACCATCTTTTTGAGCTGATAGTTTGTTTTGAGATAGCTCAGAATAAATAGCTTGTTTTTGTTCATCATTTTTATCTAAAATAAAAACTGAATCATCAGATACATAACCGTAATCTCCATCTTCAAAATAGTTCACTTTTGTACATTGTCCAATAAGTGGAGTGTCAGATGAGGCAAAGTATTTTTCATTTTCTTCGTTTATTCCAAAAAGCATAGGTGATCCATGCTTTGCAAAAAATATAGTGTTGTTTTTTGATTTTGTAACTAGTAAAATGGCATAAGCACCATCAAGTATAGCGATAGTTTTAGAAAATGCTTCAAACTCATCTTTTGAATTTTTTAAGTTCTTCTCAAAAAGGTGAACTATAACCTCTGTATCTGTTTGACTTAAAAATGTAACACCATCATTAAGAAGCTCTTTTTTTAACTCTACATAGTTTTCTATAATACCGTTGTGAACCACATAGGAGCTTTCACCAACATGAGGATGTGCATTTAACTCTGTTGGTTTTCCATGTGTAGCCCATCTTGTATGACCAATCCCAATGGCAAAGTTATTAGTAGTAAAAGAGCTTGTTTTTTTTTCTAAGTTTATAAGTTTTCCAATAGCTTTAAAGTTTGAAAACTCTCCATTTTGTAGTACGGCAATACCAGCAGAATCATAACCACGATACTCTAACTCTTTGAGACCAGAAAGCAAAATCTCTTTAGTGTTTTTTTTACCAATATATCCGACAATTCCACACATTTTGCTACCTTCTGGTTAAGAGTTCATAAATTTTATCGACATTATTGCATATATCGTTTTGTTTTTCCATTAAGAAGCTATCTCGTACCTTGTGTTTAGTTGAGTGAATTTTTGCTGTAACGATGTTGATACGGAGTTGTTCAAAGCAGTCCATTATGTAAGCTACTAAACCTTGCTGATTTTTAGTTTTTACACTTACTTCAGCATGGGTCATTGAATGATCACAGTCTATATCTATCTCATCTTTTAAAATCTCTATATTTTTATGCTCAACACAGCAGTCCATATGAAAAGCACTGTCTATAATATCTTGAACCTCTACTAATTCGCTACCATCAACATTTTTGATAAACTCAATTTTAAAGTATTTAATATCATCAAAAAGTGTAAATATCTCCATAGAACCAACATCAAGGTGGCTAAGGGTTGCTAAAAGATAACCTATGTTTAATGGTATTCGTCTATATATTTCTATACTTAATGAGTTTTTATTATGTATTGAGAAGTCATATTCCTTTGTTTGTTTTGCTTTTTGTGCAATTTTTATGATGTCGATAGGTGTATGTTTAAAGAAAAATAGATTTGATTCAACCCCAAGTATCTTTTTTTGTAAAAGTTTAGGAAGTGATTTAAACTCATCTAATCTTTGAACACGTTTTTCTATATTTATACGTTTTGCTGCATCCGTAATACGACCAAAATTTTCTGAAACCTCTAGGGCACTTTGATATAAATCATGCAGAAGTTTTGAGTTAAATGAATTATAAATATTATCTCCAACACCTGAAATGTCTGCATAAGTTAAAATATATAAAAGCTTTAGATTTTTTGTATCTTTTACTTTTGACATAAATTTATAAAGTGTTTTTTCATTATGAATATTTTCTTTAAATGCTACATTACTCATTGTTATATGCTCTTTAATAAGTGTAACTGCTCTTTCTATTAAATCACTTTTTAGTTTTAGTTTTTTTACAAAAGGTACTATTAGTTTTGCCCCAACTTCAGAATGGTCTTGTTTGCGACCTTTACCTGTGTCATGAAATAAAGTCACAATTTTTATGAGTAATTTTTCATCGCTGTTTAGTTCATTAAAAAGTTCTTTAATTATAGGCTCTTTAATATTTTCAAGTGCATTTATACACTCAATAGAGTGAATGTCAACAGGGTATTGATGGTAACCATCAAACTGTGGAAGATGAAGAACTTTCCTAAAACTAGAAAATAATTTATGTAGTATCCCTGCATCGTAAAAAACTTTTAAAAAGCAGTACATATTTTCTTTTTTAAGTAAATCTTTTAGTAGGTTATATGTTTTTATTTTTAGTGGATGTGTAATTTTTGTATATGTTAGTTGATTTAGGAAACCTGCATCAAAATGGTAATGCTTATCTGGAAGTTCCACTAAGATTTCTAAAAGCTTGTTTATTGGCTGTATATCTAAGTTGTAAGATGCAAACAGTCTGTTATCAAGTTCATAAATTCCTTTAGAGATTCTCTTATGTCTGAATTTTGTAACGTAAGACATATCTGCAATATATGGACGTACCATCTTTTTAACAAAAATTACAGTAAAGTTATTAATACGCCATTGAGCTTCTAATACTTTTGTAACCATCTTTCTTTGATCACGAAAACCTAGCATTTTTGATACTTCAGGAATGTGTGAAAGTAAAAGTTTGTCCTCTTGTTTATTCGTGATTAGGTGTAGAGCACTTCTAACACGAAACAAAAGCTCTAATGCTATGCGATAATCTCTATATTCCTCTTCACTAAACACTTCATCAGTTAAATCTTTTAAAGACTTCACACCATAGATAGTTTGTGCAATCCAAAAGATAAGGTTAGTATCACGAAGACCACCAACACTCTCTTTTATATTTGGTTCCATTGTTGTTGGGTACTTTTTACGGCGAACTTGAGCTTCCTCTACCTTTGCTAAAATAAACTCTTTTTGCTTATAAAGTCGTATCTTATTTAATTCTCTATTGACCTCATGCCATGTAAATGTTGAACCAGTTATGAGTCTTGACTCCATTAGTGAAGTCCTTATAGTTATATCTTCATTACTAGCTTTAAACAGATCACTTACTTCGTGTACCCTATGACCAAGCTTTAGCCCAGAATCAAGAGCTAAATAAAATAGTTTTTCCATGATAAGATGAGTGTTAAAACCATCTACATTTTCAAATGCTATAAGTATATCTATATCACTATGTACACAAAGTTGCTCCCGTCCGTAAGAGCCAAGAGCCACTATGGAGATAGGTATAGAGTTTCTCATAGGTATATAGTTACCAAAGACTCTGCGAAGTACAGTCTTATACATCATTGATATTATTGAATCAAGTTGCTTGGTATGTTTAACTAAAAAGTCTTTACCTTGATTTTTTTTAAATAGTTTAGGTAAAGAACTTTTGTATTCATTTATGTACTGTTTAAAAAGTTTTGAAAGTTCAAAATCTGAACCACTTTTTTCTATGACATCTTCTATCTGTAAAACTAAATCCAAGAGTTATCCTAATAGTGTTTTTATTATTATAGGCTATAATTCATTAAAATTCTATATGTGAGATTTATATGACAATAACTAAAAGAGTGACTTTTATAGCAAAAGAGGGGCATGAAGCTAAGATGAAAGAGCTTTTAACTGAGATGGTAGCTCCATCTAAAGTTGAAGATGGATGTATATTTTACGATATTTTTGTATATGAAGACAATCCTAAAAAGTTTATGGCAGTTGAGTCTTGGCGAGATGAAGCAGCGCTTGATGGACATAAATCCACATCGCATTATGCTGTTTATAAATCTTCATATGAGCCTTATTGTGAAAAAAAATATAGTGATAATCTTGAAATATTAGGTTAAATTTTGAATCATTTAATGGCAATAGATGCTGGGACTGGAAGTGTTCGAGCTGTAATCTTTGATACAAATGGAAATCAAGTTAGTGTAGCTCAAAAAGAGTGGATTCATTTAGAGGTTGAAGGTGTACCAAACTCTATGGATTTTGATTTCACTAACAACTGGACTTTGGTGAAAGAGTGTATAAAAGAGTCAATGTCAAGTGCTGATATAAAAGCAGAAGAGATTATTGCAATCTCTGCTACTAGTATGCGTGAGGGTATAGTCCTTTATGACTCTGAGGGTCGTGAGCTTTGGGCTGTTGCAAATGTGGATGCAAGGGCATCTGACGAGGTAAAAGAGTTAAAAGAAAAATATCCAGAGATTGAGAAAGAGTTTTATACACTATCTGGTCAAACCTTTGCTTTGGGTGCTATACCTAGACTTCTTTGGTTAAAAAATAATAGACCTGAAGTTTATGATAAAGTTGCAAAAATCTCTATGATTGGGGATTGGGTTTTAGCAAAACTCTCTGGAAAAATAGCGACTGATCCAAGTAATGGCGGAACTACTGGTATATTTTCACTGCAAAAGCGAGATTGGCTTCCTGAAATGGCTAGTAAAGTTGGTCTAAAAGATGATATTTTTGCTTCTTGTATGGAGAGTGGTGCTGTCATAGGTAAGCTAACACCTAAAGTAGTAGAAGAGTTAGGATTATATACTAAAACACTTGTAGTTATGGGTGGTGGTGATGTTCAACTTGGAGCTGCTGGACTTGGTGTGGTGAAAGAGGGTGATGTGGCAGTCCTTGGTGGCTCTTTTTGGCAACAAGTTGTAAATATACCTCATGATACACCAACTCCAAAAGATATGTCTATAAGGGTAAATCCTCATGTAGTTGATGATATGAATCAAGCAGAGGGAATTACCTTTTTTAGTGGTTTAGTTATGCGTTGGTTTAGGGATGCTTTTTGTGATATGGAAAAACTTGAAGCACAAACATCTGGTGTGGATGTTTATGAAATACTAGAGAAAAAAGCTATGGAAGTACCTGTTGGTTCACATGGAATTATCCCAATATTTTCAGACTCTATGAAGTATGCAAAATGGTACCACGCAAGTCCTAGTTTTTTAAACCTTTCTCTTGATTCTAAAAAATCAAACAAAGCTTCAATGTTTAGATCTTTACAAGAAAATGCATGTATAGTTTCAAGTATAAATCTAGAAAAGATTAAAAAGTTTACAGGTATAGAAATCTCGGAGATAGTTTTTGCTGGTGGGGCTAGTAAAGGTACACTTTGGCCTCAAATACTAGCAGATGTAACTGGATATACAGTGAAAATTCCAGTGGTTAAAGAGGCTACGGCTCTTGGTGCAGCTATGGCTGCAGCTATTGGTTGTGAGATATTTTATGATATGGATGAAGCATCTCAGGCTTGGGTAAAGTGGGACAGAACTTATACACCAAATAAAGAAAATACAAAATTATATGAAAAAATCAAAGTAAAATGGCAAGAGGCTTATGAAGAGCAGTTGAAGTTAGTAGATAAAAATATCACAACTTCTATGTGGAAAGCGCCAGGATTATAAAAGGTAATTATGAATTTAAAAGATAAAATTTTAGCAGGTAAAAGAATAGACTTTGATGAAGCACTTAGTCTTTATGATATGGACTTTTTTGAGCTTGGCGTATTAGCAGATAGTGTTAGACAAAAAAAGCATGGTAAAAAAACATATTTTAATATCAACCGTCATATAAATCCAACAAATGTTTGTGCAGATGTGTGTAAATTTTGTGCATACTCAGCTACAAGAAAAAATCCAAATCAGTACACGATGACACATGATCAAATCATGGAGATAGTAAAAGATGTAGAGTCTCGAGGAGCAAAAGAGGTTCACATAGTTTCAGCGCATAATCCAAACACTGGCTTAGACTGGTACTTAGAGATATTTAAAAAGATTAAAACTAAGTATCCAGACTTACATGTAAAAGCCCTAACTGCCGCTGAGGTTGATTTTTTATCTCGTGAGTATGGAAAATCTTATGATGAGATAATTGACTTGATGATAGAAAATGGAGTTGACTCTATGCCAGGTGGTGGTGCAGAGATTTTTGATGAAGAGGTTCGTGATTTTATCTGTAAGGGGAAGGTTACATCTGATCAATGGTTTGATATTCATCAAAAATGGCATGAGCGTGGTAAGATGTCAAATGTTACTATGCTTTTTGGTCATGTTGAAGAGCGCAAACATCGCATAGACCATATGATTAGAATCCGTGAACTTCAAGATAAAACTGGTGGCTTTAATGCTTTTATACCACTTGTTTATCAAAAAGAGAACAACTACTTAAAAGTTGAAAAGTTTATCACTGCAAATGAGATTTTAAAAACTATGGCTATCAGTCGTATAGTTCTTGATAATGTAGCAAATCTAAAAGCCTACTGGGTAACTTCAACTGTAAATTTAGCGTTAGTGGCTCAAGAGTTTGGGGCAAATGATTTAGATGGAACTATTGAAAAAGAGTCTATCAACTCTGCTGCTGGAGCTGCTTCTGCAAATGGAGTAAATCTTGAGGACTTCACTGCTTTGATAAGAAATAGTGGTTTTATCCCTGTTGAGCGGGATAGTCTTTATAATGAGATAAAGGAGTGGTAACATTTTGCGGCACTAAAGTACCGCTTCCGAGGAGTGTTCGGAACTAAGACTTTAGTTTTGGATGAGTTGCAAGGTTGAAGTTCTGCGGCACT
>CAZZAZ010000027.1:9638-17169 GCA_964652355.1 uncultured Sulfurimonas sp.
AAGTACCGCTTCTGAGGAGAGTATTTTATGGATATAACTGTAATTATCCCAACATATAACAGATATAAGTTTTTAAAAAGGGCTTTAGAATCTGTTTTTACTCAAACTTATAAAGTAAAAGAAGTTATTGTAATAGATGATGGCTCAAACGATAATACTTCACAAATACAACAAGATTTTTCAAATATAAAATACTTTTACCAAGCTAACAAAGGTGTTTCTTCTGCTAGAAACCTAGGTATAAAAAAATCTTCTTATGAGTGGATAGCTTTTTTAGATTCTGATGATGAGTGGCATGAAGACAAACTAAACATACAAGTTAACTTCCATAAAAATAATAAAGATATTTTAATCTCATATACAGATGAGCTTTGGATTAGAAATAATGAGATAGTAAAAATTCCAAAAAAGTTTGTAAAACATGGTGGGGAAATATTTAAAGAGTGTTTGTCCCACTGTATTATCGCCCCGTCTGCTACTTTGATACATAAAAGTTTATTAGATGAAGTTGGTTTGTTTGATGAGAGTTTAGAAGTTTGTGAGGACTATGACCTTTGGCTTCGTATAGCTGTTAAAAATGAGATAGGTTTAGTAGATGAAAAACTTATAACAAAATATGCAGGACATGATGACCAACTTAGTTTTCAACACTGGGGTATGGATAGATTTAGAGTTATGGCTTTAGAGAAACTACTTTTGAACTATGATAAAAATACAGAGATAATTGATATGTTAAAAAAGAAATACTCTGTGCTGTTAAAGGGTGCTAAAAAGTATGATAAAATAGCGGATATAAAAATTTATGAAAAAAGATTAAGAGAATTAGATGAATAGTTTAACAAAAGAAACAAAATTAACCATGCTTTATATTTTACTAGCCTTTACCTTTTCAGTCGCCCTTAGAATGATCTGGGTTTATCACTTTGCTGATGTAGCTGACTTTAAATTTAATAACCATTTGATGATAAATACAAATGATGGTTACTACTGGGCTGAGGGTGCAAGAGATTTGATAAGTGGAGTCTCTCAAGATAATGATCTTTCACCCATAACCACTGCAACAGCACAATTAACAGCTTTTTTTGCAAAAATATTACCAGTATCTTTTGAAGCTTTGATTTTTTATATGCCTGTGTTTTTAGGCTCACTTGTGGTTATCCCCATCATTTTAATAGCTAAAGAGATTAAGAACTTAGAGATGGGTTTTATAGCAGCATTGTTAAGCTCTATCGCTTGGAGTTATTACAACCGTTCTATGGCTGGGTACTACGATACTGATATGTTAAATATAGTCTTGCCTATGTTTTTACTTTGGTCTATTATTTGGGCTATTGGAACAAATCAGAATAAATATCTAATCATAACGGCTTTAGATATTTTAGTATATCGTTGGTGGTATCCTGCTAGTTATGCTTTAGAGTTCTCTTTTTTAGGCATGATTTTATTTTATACACTTGTTTGGGATAGGAAAAATCTTTACAACTATAAACTAATGTCTCTTATGCTTTTAGCTATGATGGTGGCTGATGGATACATTCGCTTAGCTTTAGTTTTAGCTGTATTTTTTATATTTAGACAAGATAGACTTCAAAAGTATGTATATTATATCTTAGGTATTAGTGTAGTTTTATTTTTTGCAACTGGTGGATTTAATCCAATTATTGGAAAATTAAATAGTTATATTTTTGAAGATACCATAAAAATTTCTACTAATGGATTACAGCTTCATTTCTTCTCTGTAATGCAAACAGTTCGTGAAGCTGGAAACATACCTTTTGAGACTTTTGCAAATCGTATAAGTGGACATGTAATAACTTTCACCTTTGCTATTATTGGTTATGCTTTTTTAGTATATAAACACCGTATTATGCTTTTTGCTTTACCTATGCTCGGTCTTGGTTTTTTAGCTAGTGTTGGTGGTCTTAGATTTACTATATATGCAGTACCTGTTATGGCTTTTGGTATAGGTTTTTTGATTATAGAAATCACAAGACTAATCAGTGATAAAAAAATTATTAGGTATATCTCTTATACTTTTTTTACCTTATTAGTCTTATATCCAAATGTGAAACATATAGAGGCTTATAAAGTACCAACAGTTTTTAATACTCAAGAGGTAAAACTTCTAGATGGTTTAAAGTCTAAAGCTTCAAGGGAAGACTATGTAGTAGCTTGGTGGGATTATGGTTATCCTCTTAGATATTATTCTGATGTAAAAACTTTAACAGATGGTGGAAAACATAGTGGAAGTGTTAATTTTCCTGTTAGTTATATGCTTACAAACACTCAAGATGTATCTGCAAAGTTAGCTCGTTTAGATGTAGAATACACGGAGAAAAACTTTCAAGAGAAATTTGGTATATCAAATATAGAACAAATGACGAAAGATTATGGTTTTGATGATACAAATGATTTTTTACTATCTTTATCTACTGATATAAAACTACCCAATAAAACAAGAGATATTTACTTTTATCTTCCTTTTAAAATGCTAGGAATTTATCCAACAGTTCATAAGTTTTCAAGTATAGACCTTATGAATGGGAACAGCTTTAAAAACCCATTTTTTTACAAAACCAACCGTTTTAAAGATGATGGAAAAGTCATACATTTAGGTAGTGGAATCTCTTTAGATAAAACAACTAGTACATTAAAGATTGGTAATCAAAAAGCACCTTTAAAAAGATTTGTAAGAACTTCTTATAATAAAAATGGAGTGTTTCAAAAGCAGGTACAAACTGTCAACTTTATGGCAAACTTGAGTGTGATTTTTATGCAAAACTACAACACTTTTTTAGTGGTTGATGAGCAGACTTACAACTCTTTATATATTCAGTTAATGGTTTTAGAGGAGTATGATAAGTCCCTTTTTGAGATGGTTTCATCGAATATATACGCTAAAATTTATAAACTTAAGATATAATATCCTTAAATAAATTAAATAATTTTTTAAGGGTATTAAATGTCAAAAAGTGATGTGTCAAAAATAAAAAAGTGCCTCTTTCCCGCTGCTGGATATGGTACAAGATTTCTTCCTGCTACAAAAGCTATACCAAAAGAGATGTTACCCGTTTTAACAAAACCTTTACTTCAGTATGGTGTTGAAGAGGCTCTAAGTGCAGAACTTGATACTATGGCTATTGTAACTGGTCGAGGTAAGCGTGCCATAGAAGATCATTTTGATATATCTTATGAGTTAGAACATCAGATTAAGGGTACGGTAAAAGAACATTACTTAACTGAGATTAGAGATGTTATAACAAACTGTACTTTTTCATATACTCGCCAAATTGAGATGAAGGGTCTTGGTCATGCAATATTGTGTGGTGAAACACTTATAGGAGATGAGCCTTTTGCTGTAATCCTTGCAGATGACTTATGTGATAATGATGGAGATTCTGTTTTATCTCAAATGGTAAAACTTTATGAAAAATATCAATGTTCAATCGTTGCAGTTGAAGAGATACCACCTGAACATTCTAATAAATATGGTGTCATTGCGGGTGATGTTATAGAAAATAGTATAGTTAGAGTTACTGATATGGTTGAAAAACCAGAACCTAAAGATGCCCCTTCAAATCTTGCTATCATCGGTCGTTATATTTTAACTCCAGATATTTTTGACATTATTCGTGAAACAAAACCGGGTAAGGGTGGTGAAATTCAAATAACTGATGCACTTTTAGCTCAAGCAAAAGAGGGTAATGTGATAGCTTATAAGTTTGATGGGACTCGTTTTGACTGTGGTTCAGTTGATGGTTTTGTTAAAGCTACTAACTATTTTTATAAAAAAAGTAATGCCTAAGTCATGAAACTTTTTTTACTGGTATTTTTCTTTACTTCACTTTTTGCACAAAATGAAGTAAATATAAAAAAGCCAGACCTTTTTCTTTTAAATAAATACAAAAAAAATATAAATATAAACTCTTGGTATATGAGTGAAAAACTAGACGGTGTAAGAGCGTACTGGGATGGTAAAAAACTTATTTCGCGTTCTGGAAAAATATTTTCTGCACCAGCCTTTTTTACTAAAGATTTTCCATCATTTAAGCTAGATGGTGAACTATGGTCTAAACGTGGAGATTTTTCAAATATATCTTCGATAGTAAATAGAAAAAAAGCCCATGATGCTTGGAGTAAACTAAGTTATAATATTTTTGAAGTACCAGAGGTAGATGGCAACTTACTTCAAAGATTGCAAGGTGTAAAAACTAAAAGTAAATATATTAAAGTTATAAAACAAATAAAAATTAAGGATCAAAAACACCTAAATGATTATCTAAAACATATAGAAAACCTAGGTGGTGAAGGTGTGGTTGTTAGGGATGGGACACTAAGCTACTATACTGGTCGTAATAACAATGCCCTAAAAGTAAAATCCTTTGTAGATGCGGAATGTAAAGTGCTTAAGCATAACAAAGGTAAGGGCAAAAACAAAGATAGACTAGGTTCTATCTCATGTTTAATGCAAAATAAGTTACTTGTAAAAATAGGTTCTGGTTTTTCAGATGAACAACGAGATAATCCTCCTAAAATAGGTGCTATTATTACATTTAAGTATTATGGTTTAACATCTAAGGGTAAACCTAGATTTCCAGTATTTTTGAGAATTAGGAATTAAGATTTAAAATGATTTATACACATAACTTTAATCCAACTATATCAGATGCAGATATTTTTAATGAGATAAAAAAAGAGAAAGACTCTATTGGTTACTATAATCTGGTTCACCAAGATACAAAAGAGTTTAAAGAGTATGCAAAAGAAGTTAAGCAAAAAAATATTGTTGTTATTGGGATTGGTGGGAGCACTTTAGGTACTTATGCTATATACAAGTTTTTAAAACATTCCAAAATTTTAAGTAAAAAACTTTACTTTCTTGAAACTACTGACCCTGTAGATATAAAGTCAAAAATAGAAGCAATTGATTTAGAAGATACTCTCTTTATAGTTATCTCAAAATCTGGAACTACTATAGAGACAGTTTCTATTTTTAAGTATCTCAACTCACTTGTAGAGTGTGATAAATCAAACACGTTAATCATCACCGAAAATGACTCAAAACTAAATAAATATGCACAGTCCAATGATATAAAAACTTTTGAGATTCCAAAAAATGTAGGTGGAAGATTTTCTGTGTTTTCTGCTGTTGGACTTTTACCTTTAGCTATAGTAGGTATAGATATAGATGAACTTTTAAGTGGGGCAAAAGATGTATATGACTCATTTTTTGATAAAAGAGAAAGTTATGAGAGAGTTCTTAAAAAAGCAAGATTTTTTGTAGAGTATAAAAATAGTTTTAACATAAATGTAGTGTTCTCTTACTCCTCAAGACTAGATGGTTTTAACAAGTGGTATATACAGCTTTGGGGTGAAAGTCTTGGTAAGATAGATATAAACTCTACAAGACAAGGTCTGACTCCTATTGGGATTATTGGACCTATTGATCAGCACTCTTTTTTACAGCTAATAGTTGAAGGTAGAAGAGACAAGACTGTTACGGTTATAAAAGTTGATGATTTTGCAAATGATCTGAAAATCCCAGCAGTAAAACTAGTGGGTTTAGAGGAGTTAGACTATCTTGATAATATTGAGTTTTCTTCTCTTATAAATAAACAAGCTGATGCAACAATAGAATCTATAAATAACTTAAATGATATACCATGTGATGTGATTACCATAGATAGGGTAGATGAGAAAAGTTGTGCAAGTCTGATGTATGAGTATGAGCTTTTAACCTCTGTATGTGCTAAGTTTATGTATATAAATGCATATAACCAACCAGGTGTTGAAGCTGGTAAGATAATACTAAAAAATAAATTAAAAAGTGATAGATAAATGAAGATTTTAATTACAGGAACAGCTGGATTTATTGGTGCTGCTTTAGCTGAAAAACTACTAGAGCGTGGAGATGAAGTTGTAGGAGTTGATAATATTAATGACTATTATGACCAAAATGTAAAGTACGGAAGACTTCAAAGAGATGGAATCATATCTGAGCTTAGTGATGGTGAAAACATAGCTTACAACTTCCTTATGCAATCAAGTAAGTATGAAAACTATAAGTTTATAAAACTAAACCTTGAAGACAAAGAAAATCTTGATAAACTCTTTCTTGATGAAAAATTTGATACTGTTATAAACCTTGCTGCACAAGCAGGTGTTAGATACTCTTTAACAAATCCTCTTGCTTATGTTCAAAGCAATATAGTTGGTTTTGTGAACTTACTAGAAGCTTGTAGACATAACAAGATAAAAAATCTTTCATATGCAAGTTCATCATCTGTTTACGGTTTAAATGAGGAACAACCTTTTAGTACACAACATAATGTTGACCATCCTATAAGCTTGTATGCAGCGAGTAAAAAGTCAAATGAGTTGATGGCTCATACTTACTCTCATCTTTATAACATCCCAACAACTGGACTTAGATTTTTCACAGTATATGGACCATGGGGAAGACCAGATATGGCGCTTTATCTTTTCACCAAAGCTATCATAGAGGGTAAACCAATAGATGTGTTTAACCATGGAAATATGCAAAGAGATTTTACTTATATTGATGATATAGTTGAAGGAATTATCCGTGTGAATGATAATCCACCAAAAGGTAATAAATCTTGGGATGGACAAAACCCAGACCCATCCTCTTCACCTGCTCCATATAAGATATATAATATTGGAAATAATAACCCAGTAAAACTTATGGATTTTATAGAAGCTCTTGAAAATAAGTTAGGTAAAAAAGCAGAGAAAAATATGTTGCCAATACAAGCTGGAGATGTTCCAAGTACTTATGCAGACGTAAGTGAGTTGATAGCAGACTTGGATTACAAGCCACAAACTTCAATACAAGATGGGATAGATAACTTTGTTGATTGGTATGTAGATTTTTTTAAAGTTGACTTGGATAAAATCTAGTGAAAAATTCTAAGATATGTGTAGTTGGTTTAGGTTATGTAGGACTACCACTAGCCCATGCCTTTAGTTCAAAATATGAGGTAGTTGGTTTTGACATATCGAAAAATAGAATAGATGAGCTAAATAACTCTTATGATAAAACTTTAGAATTAGATGAAAATCAACTAAATCAAGCTCTGCAAAATGGGATAAAATTTACCTATAATGATAAAGACATAGAGTCTTGCAATATCTACATAGTTACAGTCCCAACTCCAATAGATAAACATAAAAAACCAGATATCTCTTTACTGAAAAAAGCATCTAAGATGATAGCAAAAGTGCTAAAAAAAGATGATATAGTTATTTATGAATCAACTGTATATCCTGGTGCCACTGAAGAAGAGTGCGTACCAGTTTTAGAAGAGTTTAGTGAACTTGAGTTTAACAAAGAGTTTTTTTGCGGATATTCACCAGAGAGGATTAACCCAGGTGATAAAGAACATACAATTACAAAAATACTAAAAGTTACATCAGGTTCAACACCTTCGGTGGCTAAAAAAGTAGATGAACTTTATGCAAGTATCATAGATGCTGGGACATACTTAGCACCAAGTATAAAAGTTGCAGA
>CAZZAZ010000028.1:0-17015 GCA_964652355.1 uncultured Sulfurimonas sp.
ATCAAGTATGGCGTACAATTTTTTGGAAAGAAGCTGACATTAGTATAGTTGTTGGCGGTTCAAAATTTGTTAAAGAGGATAAAGCTTAGGCTTTATCTCTCCCTCTTACTTATATATTCAAAAAAAGGTTTACAATGGCGTTTGTCCTCGAAATAGAAATTTCCTTTACACAAAAATACATTAAAAATTATATTGTTAGCATAATAAGAAAATTTAATATTAACGCAATAGTTAAACAAGATAAGTTAAAAATAATATGTGCTTTTGCATCAGAACATGAAAAGCTACAAGAGTGTCTTGAAGCAATAGCACAAGAGTTACCCGCATCACTTTTTTTAAAATCCTCGAAGAGTTATGAAAACGATGAAAAGCCAAATACACTTCCAGAACTAGATAATGAATATCCTTTAAACTTAGGATTATGTCCATCATGTCAAAAAGAACTATTTGATGTAAGTTCTAAGAGATACTATTATCCATTCACTTCATGTAGTTGTTGTGGTGGAAACCATAGTTTTATAAATAGTTACCCTTATGAACGTAAGAACAGTTCTTTTAGATTTATTCAAGCATGCAAAAACTGTGAGACTGAACAAATCTCAGTTGGGTTTAGAGAAAAGCACAAAATAAACTCTTGTCATGACTGTGGAGTTCCTGTTCGGCTTGTAAATAAAACAACAGAGCGTTATGCGAATGATGCTGGAAGTTTTAGAACTATGTTTGAAGTTGCTGCAAAGGCAATAAATGATGACAAAAAGATTTTGATTAAAACGACATTTGGATATAGACTTTTTTATAAAACTGATTGTATGCGAAACAACTCAATACTCATGATGATTAATTCATCAAAAATTACAGATAACTTATCTCTTATTACCGAAGAATTTCATGCTCTTTTAAGTATTGAAAGGCCTATTCTTAACGTAACACTAAAGAATGAAGATATTAAAAGTAAATTAAATGCCAATACAGCATATGTTAAGTATCCGGATGAGGGGTTTTCTATTTTACTAGCAACTGAACTGCAAAAGTTAGGTATTGATTTTATAGCTTATGAAGATGCTGATGAAGATTACCAAGCTGATATACTTATGGATTATGATTTAGAAGTCCGTCCTCAAAGTGATATGAGAGTTTTTTTAAATAAAGATGCTTTATTTATAGCAGAAGGGGAACGTGTCTCTTTTCCGTCTTATAGTTTTAAATCAAAATCTATATTGAGTGTTGCACATGAGTATGTAGGATTACCACATAAAGATAAAATGATTTTTGATAGTATAGAAAATTTTGATTCTATAAAAGTAACTCAAGCTAATGTATTGGATGAAGATAGTGAAAAATATCATTCAAATCAAACAATATTTAAACAAGATGAAGCATCCTTCATCTCTGTAATAGTAGAGCATGGAGCACTTGATAAAAAATGTGTTGGAGCATATTTTGATGAAGAACCGTCTTTCCTCTATTATGATGGTCGTAAAGTACTAAGAATTGTTCCACCAAAAGAATTTATTGCTTCTAATATTATCCAAGATATAAAAAATTTACGTGATGGTTCAGATAGACTTATAATAAATTTAGAAAAAACTATGCCACAGATATATCAAAAACTTGAAGCGCTACAAGATAAAAAAGATGTAAAACTATTTGAAGCAGTTGCTATCTTATTAGGTTTATCTGATGAATCTATGCGTGGTGTTACCAAAGAGGCTATGAAGTTTGTTGGTAAAGGTGGCATACAAATTGATACACATGTTAAAGACAACCGTTTTGATCATACAGCATTTTTGGCAAGTATAATTTCATATCAACTTGCTGGTGTTAGTACTTCTATATTAGCTTATTCTATGTTTGAAAGTTTTGGAGATTATTTTAATGATATACTTCAAGAACTAAAAGCTAAAACAAAAGCTACAGAAATTATCTTATGTGGTACACACTTTGCAAATCAATCACTTTTTTCAAGAATGCAAAGAAACTTAAAAATGACACCACCTTTAATGAATAAAAACTATCCCATTGGTAAGGAGAATGCTGTTGTTGGTGGAATCTTCTTTTAAACTAAGAATCAGACTCGATATTAGAGGAATTGTTCAAGGTGTAGGTTTTCGTCCATTTATTTATAAATTAGCAAAAGAGAATAATCTTAAAGGTTATGTTTTAAATAATGGTGAAGGAGTTGTTGTAGAGGCAGAAGGTTTGTCAAGTGAAATACAAAACTTTGAAACCTCTTTTAACAATAATCTTCCATCACTTGCAAGAGTTGATAAATATCATAAAAAACAAATTAAAGTAGTTGGTGAAAATACGTTTAGTATTATTGAATCAACTCTTAGTAATATATCCACAATGTTGCCAGCTGATATATCTTTATGTGATGAGTGTAGAGCTGAGATGAATGAGTCTACAAACCGTAGATATAAGTATCCTTTTATAAATTGCACAAACTGTGGACCTCGTTATACTATTGTGAATAAACTTCCATATGATAGAGCTTTTACATCAATGAAAGAGTTTGCTATGTGTGAAGCATGCGAACAAGAGTATAATAATCCAAATGACAGACGATACCATGCCCAACCAATATCATGTTTTGATTGTGGTCCTACACTAAAGTTAAATGATTCTAGTGTAGATGAAATTACAGAAATTCTGAATAAATTATCAAATGAAATAAATAAAAATAATACTGTAGCAATTAAAGGTATTGGTGGCTTTCACTTGATATGTAATGCTACAAGTCAAGAAGCAGTTTTAAAACTTAGAGAAAATAAGAATAGACGAACTAAACCTTTTGCAGTTATGTTTAATAGTATAAAAAGTATTAAAGAAGTTTGCGAAGTTGCACAAAGTGAAGAGATATTACTACTTTCTAAAGAAAGGCCTATCGTCTTACTTAAAAAAAGAATAGATGCTAAGCTATTGGCTGATGAAGTAGCTCCAAATATAGAAAAGGTAGGAGCTTTTTTAGCTTATACACCACTTCATGAATTATTATTAGATATATTAAAATTTCCAATCGTAGCTACAAGTGCAAACCTTAGCGATGAACCAATTATAAGAAAAAACACGGAACTCCTAAAAAAACTATCTTCAGTTGTTTCTTTGTCTTTAACTCACAACAGAGAGATATTTAATGCTTGTGATGATAGTGTCCTTATGCAAGTACAAGGTAAAACTCTTAGCTTACGTCTATCAAGAGGATATACTCCTAAAAGTTTTATTCTAAAAAATAAAATAAATAAAAATATTTTGGCACTTGGAGCTAATCAAAAAAATACAATATCCCTTGCTTTTAATGAAAATATCATTATATCACCACATATTGGAGATTTAAATTCTTTAGATGCTTTTGAGTATTTTTTACGGACTATACAAACATTTAAAGAACTTTATAATTTTGAGCCGGATATTATAGTTTGTGATAAACATCCCCAGTATGAAACAACTAAGTGGGCAGAGAATTATGTTAAAAATAATTCTAATATACCTTTAGTAAAAGTACAACACCATTATGCACATGCATTAGCATGTATGGCTGAGTATAATCTAAATGAAGAAGTTTTAGCTTTTTGTTTTGATGGTACTGGTTATGGAGATGATGGTAGTATTTGGGGTGGTGAAGTACTTTTAGCTACTCCAAAAAGATATGAAAGAGTATATCATTTAAAGGAATATGTTCTTTTAGGTGCTGATAAGGCTGTTAAAGAACCACGAAGAGTAGCACTTGCTTTGTTATTTGAGTGTTTTAGTTTAGATGAAATACTGAATATAGATAATGCTCTGATACGTTCTTATACGCAACAAGAGATAAAAACATTTTACCAAATGAAAAGTAAAAATTTAAACTCTCCAAAAACAACTTCATTTGGTAGGTTGTTTGATGGAGTTTATGCATTAAGTGGTCATTTAAATAGTCTTTCTTATGAGGGAGAGAGTGGCATGATTATGGAGGGATATGCTTCAGATATCAGGAGTGATGATGTATATCATTATGAGTTAAATGGTAATATTATAGAGTACGAAAAAATGATAAAAGAGATTTTAGATGAAAATGATAAAAAGATTATATCTGTAAAGTTTATAAATACAATTGTTAAAATAATTGTAGATATATCACTACTTCATAAAGAGTTGGCAGTTGTTCTTAGTGGTGGTGTATTTCAAAATAGTATCCTAATTGAAAAATTAATGTATCATTTTGATAAAAACAATATAGAATATTACATACAATCACAAACACCTGTAAATGATGGTGGGATATCACTTGGTCAAGCTTTTTATGCATTAAATATAAATAATCAGGAGGAATTGAAATGAAAAAAATAGCACTTATCGGCTCTGGAAATGCATTTTTCAAAGATGAAGGCATAGGTTTATATGGAGCGAAATACATAAAAGAAAATTATACATTTAGTCCAAAAATCGAAATAGTTGATGGTGGTACATTAGGTTTTAAACTTATGCCATTACTGCAAGAGTTTGATGATGTTATAGTTATAAACACTGCCTCAGATAATAACTCTAAAGTTGGTGAAATAACAATAAAAACAACAGATGAATTTTTAGATGGTACATTGGTCAAAAAAACTGCTAATGAAGTTGAAATAGCTGAGATGCTTCAAATATGTTCTCTTAGTGAAAATATGGCTGAAGTTATTGTTATAAGCATAGTCCCTGAAGATATCATATCAGTTGAAGTTTCTTTAAGCTCAAATTTGATGGAAAAGTGGGAAGTATATATTCAGACTGTGTTAAATCAATTAGAATTATTAAATGTTAGTATTTTAAAAAAAGAAAATACTACGAGTTTAAAAGTAATATTAGAAAATTTTGCAAATCCTAGTATAGAACATCGTAGAGTATTTTAAAGTTATATACTATCTTTTTGGATTTTTAAATTCTTCTATAATGTTTTCTAAACTAATAATTTCATTATTTTTAGTTACTTGGATATTTAAATTATTTAGTATTTTCACAAGTGTTTCTATATAAGTTGAAAATTTTTCATGCATTACTTTACTCAACCCAATATATACATCAATATCTTTTGGAACAATACCAAGGACACTAGACTTAGGAACCTCTTTTCCCAGTAATTCAAGAATATCAAAACATTGCAAGACTCCGATTTCATGTGCTCCACCAGAATTAAGTCCATAACCAGTAAGTTCTTGGGATGGAATATGATATATACTACCTGGATCATCTTCAATCTCTATAGCATCTAATATCATAATATGTGGATATTCCATAAACATATTTAGTAGATTAATCCCTTCAACTCCACCATTTATGATATCTATTTTTGGTTTAAATGTATAATTAGATTCTAGATATTTTGTTGCGTAAATAGCAATTCCATCATCTTTTTCTAGTATATTACCAACGCCTAGTATTGCTAAGTTATTCATATATATTCCCATGCTGTAGCTATTTATATAATTATACAATCTTCTTAGAAAATAAATAATTTTTATATTGTTTAATTTCTAAAATGATAAAATTAGGTATTATAGTATAAGAGTTTTTGTTTAAGATAATTAATGGGACGAACGATGAGAATATTAATCATAGGTGGTGGAATATCTGCTGTATATTTAGCAAACAATCTTAGTAAGAAGAATACCTCATTAGAGATAATGATTTTAAGTGATGAGGATACTCCTCCTTATGACAGAATTCATCTTTGCCGTTTAGTTGAAGGAAGTGAAGATATTCGAGGGATACAGCTTCAATTAAATAAGATGGTTAAAGTAGAACTCAATCAAAAAATTATAAAAATAGATAAAAAAGAAAAAAGAGTTTTTTCTGCTTCCTCTATGTTCTCATATGATAAATTGATTATCGCAACCGGTTCTCTACCTATTTCACTATTTTCTATAAAAGATATCTCAAATATTGCAGTATTTAGAAGTGCAAAAGATTGTGAATTGATTAAGAATGGTATAAAAAACAGAGAAGTAGTTGTAATAGGAAGTGGCCCGATTGGACTTGAATTACTAGAGACACTAAATAATATACCAAGTGTTCAAAAGATAACTCTTCTTGTTCGTGCAAAATATCTTTTTTCCAAATATCTTTCAAGTGATGCAATTAAGATTATTGAAGAAGCTTATGTTAAAAATGGAAAAATAAAAATTTCATATGAAGATGAGATTATTGATAAAGTAGTAAAAAATAATACACTTATTTCAATCAGAACAAAAAAATTGCAAATTGACAATCCATTTCTTATTTTTGGTATTGGCATTAAATCAAATATTGAATATTTTAAAGAAAGTTTAAAATGCAATAAAGGAATTCTTACAAATCTTTATATGCAAACAGATGATACAGATATATACGCAGTTGGTGAGTGTGCAGAAGTACAAAAACTTGAATTTATAGCAGGACATGTAAAAGAGTGTACAATGCAAGCTGACTGCGCAATATCGCATCTTTTGCAAAAAGAACCTATCGAGTTTAACACCCAAGTGAGTATAGATATGCTCAAGGTTGGTAAATTTGATTTAGTAGAGGTTAGTTCTCCTAGTTTTGATTCAAACTATGAGAAAGTGGTAATACACTCAAAAGAAAATGCACGTATAGATGAATATTTTCTAAGTGAAAATAAATTGATGAAGTTTATAGGTATAAATTCTAATGTAGATGTTGGCTATATTGAAACACTCATAAAAAATGAGCAAGAAGTGGATATTAACTATCTTTACCAAAATAGACTTGTAAGTGAAAGAGGTAGACTGATATGTAGTTGTGAACATTTATATCATCAAGATTTGGTAGATATAGTAACCCAAACTGGTATAGAATCATTCTATGAGCTAAAGCCTTTTAGTGAAGCTGGTAGAGTTTGCGGTAGATGTAAAATTATGGTCGCAGACATTATAAAAGAATCACAATATCTTATCGATAAAACTATTCCAAGAAAAACCCCACAAGATATTCAACGAGAACAAGAGATAGCAAAAGTAAAAGATAGAATAAAAAAGTTCAATCTACTTCATTCAAAAAATAGTATAAGTGAAGATAATTTAGAAGCTGCTATGGACTCACTAGATATTGCTAAACATGAGGTTAATAACTGGGTATCAATGGTCACAGCAAATATGCAGCTCCATCCAAACTTTGAAGAGCTTGTTGAGGAGGGTGTGAAAGTACTAAACAAAGTTCCAATCATTTGGCTTGAACTTGCAGATTGTACTGGAAACTCTGAAGCATTTATCAAATCTTCACACCCATCTATAGAAGAGCTGATTTTTGATTATATCTCTTTAGATTATCATGAACTATTAATGAGTTCTAGTGGTAATGAAAGTGAATCTATTTTAGAAGATATTATAAAAAATCAAAAAGGTAAATATATATTGATTGTTGAGGGTGCGGTTCCTATGGCAATGGATGGTAAATATTTACGTATAGGTACCAATGGTGAAAGAGGTATAGAACTACTACAAAAATGTGCTAAAGATGCTACCTTAGTGTTAGCAGTAGGAAGTTGTGCTTTTGATGGTGGTATAGTCGCTGCTGAACCAAATCCAACTGGAGCAGTTGGTGTTTCTGAGGCATTAAATCGTGAAGATATTATTAATCTTCCAGGATGCCCAACCAACCCAACCAATATAGTTGGAACCTTATTATCATACTTGATGTTTGAGGAGTTACCTGCATTAGATAAGTTTAATCGTCCATTATGGGCTTATGAGGGTAGAGTTCATGATAATTGTGAGCGTAGGGGTCATTATGAACTCGGAGAATTCGTGAAAGAGTGGGGAGATGATGGATCCAAACAAGGGTATTGTTTATTTGAAATGGGCTGTAAAGGTCCTTATGCTAATGTAAACTGTCCAACAATAAAATTTAATGATGGAACAAGTTGGCCTGTTCAAGCTGGGCATGGTTGTATGGCATGTACAGAGCTTGGGTTTGTAGATAAGTTTGCCAATGAAAGAAAGTATGTAGAGGATGAAAAATAATGGATACAAAAAAAATTGTAATTGATCCAATTACAAGAATAGAGGGTCATTTAAGAGCAGAAATTGAAGTAGATAAAAATGGTGTAGTCCAAGAAGCATGGGTTAGTGGACAACTTTTTCGTGGTATAGAGATTATATTAAAAAATCGTGACCCGCGTGATGCAGGGCTTTTAGCTGGACGAATTTGTGGTGTTTGCACAAATTCTCACTTTCGTGCAGCAGTTACAAGTGTAGAAGATGCTTATAACTTAGACATTCCAAAAAATGCTAATATTATTCGTGATTTAATGGCAATGGCACTATTTATTCAAGATCATGTTGTTCATTTTTATCATCTTCATATGTTGGACTTTGTTGATGTTAGTTCTGCCCTTAATGCTGATTCAAAAAAAACAGCTATAGAGGCTTTGAAATATTCTACCAATCCATTTAGAAGTTCACCTACACATTATGAGGCAACCCTTGAAAAACTTTCTAAGTTTGTTAAAGCTGGAAAACTTGGACCATTCTCTAATGGTTATTGGGGACATAAATCTTATAAGCTTACTCCAGAGCAGAATCTTATCTTACTCTCTAACTATTTAAATGCTTTAAAATTTCAAACTGATATTTCAAAGGCTATAGCTATCTTTGGTGGAAAAACTCCTCATCCACAAAGTATAGTTGTTGGTGGGATTACAAGTGTTGCAGATATGCTAAATCCTCAACGTCTCAATAAATATATTTTTATTATAAAAGAAGCAAAAGAGTTTATCGATAGAGCTTATATTCCAGATACAAAACTTCTTGCTATAGCTTATAGGGATGATATTAAAAATGGAGTTGGTCGTTCATGTGGTAACTTTATGTCTGTTGGTGGATATGAATTTGAAGGTAAAAAACAACTATTTTGTAATGGAATTATCTATAATCATAATTTTGAAGCTATAGAAGATTTTGATGAGAGTAAAATAACTGAAGAGGTAGATCGTGCTTGGTATCAAAATGAACCCTTAGATAATGATATAAAATATACAGACCTTAACGAGGATGGAACTTTAAAAACATCAAAAAGTAATGATAAATATTCATGGATAAAGGCCCCAAGATATAATGGTCATGTGATGGAAACAGGTCCTCTAGCTCGTGTACTTATTAACTATAAAAAGGACAACTCTCTTATAAAATCATTTGTAGATGAGTTTTTAAAATCCACTAACCTAAATCTTTTAGACCTTTCTTCTTCTATTGGAAGAAATGCAGCAAGAGCAATAGAGACAAGTTACATATGTGAGTATATTTTTAAACTTGTCTCACGTCTAATACAAAATATAAAATACTACGATACTGATACATGGGGTAAGTTTGATTTTGATTCACTTGATAGTAATGTTAAAGGAAGAGCATTTTTAGAAGTACCTCGTGGAACACTTTCCCACTTTATTAACATCAAAGATAAAACAATAGAAAATTTTTCAGTTATTGCACCAACAACATGGAATGCATCCCCTAAAAATTTTGACGGTATTAGAGGACCTTATGAAGAGGCCTTGGTTGGAATAAAAATAGAAGATACTTCAAAACCACTTGAAGTGTTAAGAGTTTTGCACTCTTTTGACCCGTGTTTAGCATGTGCAGTACATGTCATAGATACAAATAAAAAAGAATTAAGTTCTTACAAAATATAGTTTTATAAGTAACTCAATAGCCTCTTCTTTAGAATGATTGTATTTAAATTCACACTCTTTTAAAAAGTATATAAAAGATTCATTTTTTACACCCTTATATTTCAATATAGTCTTTTCAAAATATTCCCAAAAAGAGACTATATTATTGAAATGATTATCAACTTTTATAATTTTAGAATTACGTTTAAATTTTTTAAATTCATTTATATAACTTCCCTCAATGCTATCTTCAAAAAATTGTTTTTTATATTGTTGTAATGAAGGCATTAAAATAGTATAAATATGATTATTATAGTCAAATGTTAAGAAGTTATGAGCATCAAATATTGCTTCTCGTTTTAGTTTTTTAGAATTCTCAAGATAATAATATTCTTCATATTCACAGCTACTTGCGCGTATATTTTCATATTCATTCTCACATATTTTAGCAGATATACTTCTAAGTATTGCATAATATTTTTGGACAGATACATAGGATATTTTCGTTCTCTTTGAGATGCTCAAGGCACTTTCATTGTTTATGTAACATTCAATAATGAACATGATTTTATTTATCTTATTTATTGATAATTTTTTATGACAATTTGAGCACTTAACTCTTCCATCAGATAAAGTATAAACAAAATTTTTACAATATAAACATTCACTAAGCCATAACATAATAATTTATAAACTCCATTTTATAAAACTTGTCCTAAAACAATATAAGAAAGGAGATATTTTATCTTTATTTTACATAAGATAATATAAAATACTTTAAAACTGAATAAACATTCATTAATGTAAGGAGTTTTCTATGGAAATAGGCTATATAGTTATTTTTTGGTATGGTATACTTCATGCCTTTGGACCAGATCATTTAACAGCAATAGCAGATTTTTCTATTGGAAAATCAATGAAAAAAACCATGTTTATAACAGCCATGTTCGCTTTTGGACATGGTCTTATGCTTTTTATTTTTGCAAAGATTCTTGAAGTATATAATCTGCCTGAATATATTACAGCTTATGGAGATATAATATCTTCATCAGTTATTATATCTATGGGTATTTACCTTTTGGTAATGGTAATCTCTAATCGTATACAGCTCAATAAACATGTCCATGAGAATAAAGAACATATTCATATTTATTTTGGAAAAGAACACTCGCATAATAGCAATAATTCAACTATATCTGCTTGGGGTATTGGTGCTCTTATGGGTATTGGTGGTGTACGAGGTATGTTAGTAACATTAGGGATGTTACATGGTAACAGTGTTGAATGGACAATGGTTTTAGCCTTTGTTATGGGTGTATCTTTAGTCTTTTTAAGTTTTGGAGCCTCCGTCTTGTATCTCAATAAACAGTATCTTACAAATATTACAAATGTTAGAAGAGTTTTTGCAACTGCTGGAGTTATTTCTGTAGCAGTTGGAACAAATATGCTATTAGCATAAACTTAAAATAAGGAATAATATAAATGTGTGCAGATTGCGGATGTAGTATAACAGGAACAACTTTAGGAGATGGTGAACACCATCATCATGACCATGAACATAGTCATTCACATGATCACTCTCATGAACATCAAGCAGCTCATGAAACACTACATCATAATCCTCAGTTAAATGATAAAAAAACAATTAGTGTTATTACAAAAATACTTGATAAAAATAATCATGAAGCGGGACATAATCGTACCCATTTTGATAATCATAATGTATTATCTATTAATCTTATGAGTTCACCTGGAAGTGGCAAAACAACTCTATTAGAAAATATGGCAGATATGGTTGATTTTAAATTTGGTGTTATAGAAGGTGATTTAGAAACTTCTCGTGATGCGGATAGAATTAAGGCAAAAGGTATCCCAGCTTTTCAAATTCAAACAGGTTCAGCTTGTCATTTAGATGCATTTATGGTTCATAAAGGGCTCCATGATATGCCATTAAATGAGATAGATGTGTGTTTTATAGAGAATGTTGGTAACTTAGTTTGTCCAGCTTCTTATGATGTAGGTAGTCATTTAAATATAGTACTTGTTTCTATTCCTGAAGGAAGTGATAAGATAGAAAAGTACCCTGTAATGTTTCGTCAAGCAGATTTAATTCTTATAACTAAAATGGATTTAATAGAACATTTTGATTATGATGTAGAACATGAAAAAAAAGAGGCTCGCAAGATTAAACCTAATGTAGATATTTTAGAAGTAAATATCAAAGACAAGGATTCAATTCAAAGAGTTATAGACTGGATAGAGTTTAAAAGAAAGATGAGAGTTTAACTATGTGTTTATCAATTCCAAGTAAAGTTGTTGAGCTTGATTTAGAGAGAAATGTAGCTATAGTTGATACTATGGGTGTTAAGCGAGAAGCTGGATTAGAACTTATGGAAGAAGGTGATGTAAAAATTGGTGATTATGTTTTACTTCACATAGGTTTTATAATGAACAAGATTGATGAAGAAGATGCACTTGAGTCACTTAAAGTTTATAACGAAATTTTGGAAAAGTTAGATGAGGAAGATAGGCGGCAGATGGTTATAGATGATGATAACTGTGAAAATAGAGCTGATTAAATGAGTGAACTTCAGCTAAAAGATTTATATGATGGTTTCCGTAACCCTGAAGTTATTAAAGGATTTGCAAAACTCATAAACGAAGAGGCAAAACAACTTACTCGTCCTATAAATATTATGGAAGTTTGTGGTGGACATACTCACTCTATTATGAAGTTTGGTCTGCCACAACTCTTACCTGATAATATTAACTTTATTCATGGTCCAGGTTGTCCTGTTTGTATTATGCCAAAAGAGAGAATTGATCACGCATACATACTAGCTGAACAAGAAGATACTATACTCGTAACATTAGGTGATATGATAAAAGTACCAGGAAGTCGTGGCAGTTTACAAGATGCACGTGCCAAGGGTGCTGATGTTCGTTTTATATATTCTCCATTAGATGCACTAAAAATTGCACAAGAGAATCCAGATAAAAAGATAATCTTTTTTGCTATAGGGTTTGAAACAACTACACCAATGACAACTGCACTTATTGACATAGTACTAAAAAGAGAGATAAAAAATATATTTTTCCATATAAACCATGTAACAGTACCAGAGGTAATGGTTGAACTTATAGATTCACGTGATGAGCATGTAGATAGTTACAATAACCGTATTGATGCTTTTTTAGGGCCAAGCCATGTTAGTGTAATAACTGGAAGTAAAATATATGAAAAATTTCCTCGTAAATATAAGCGACCAGTTGTTGTAGCTGGATTTGAACCAGTCGATGTTATGGAAGCTATTTTAATGATTGTAAAACAATTTAACGAAAATAGATGTGAATTGGAGATAGAATATAAACGATTGGTCTCTTATGATGGTAATTTAAAAGCTCAAGCCTTAATAGAAAAATATTTTGAAAAAGCATCCTTATTTAAATGGCGTGGTTTAGGGAATGTACCGGATAGTGGTTACAAACTTCGCACAGAATTTAGTAGTATAGATGCCGAAAAAATTTATGCTGATATACTTCCTATTGAAGAGATAGAAGATCATAAGCTTTGTATTTGCGGTGATATTTTAAGAGGTATGGCAAAGCCAGATGAGTGTACAATCTTTGGTACTGCTTGCAAACCACAAAGTCCTTTAGGTTCTTGTATGGTAAGTAGTGAAGGTGCTTGTGCAGCTTACTATAAATATGGAAATTTACTAAAATGAACAAACAAATAACCTTAGCCATGGGAAATGGTGGAGAAGAAAACAATGAACTTATCAGTAAGATTTTTTATAAAGCTTTTAAAAATGATATCTTAGAAAAAAGTGAAGATGCTGCAGTTATACAGGATGGAGAACTTGCATTTAGTACCGATAGTTTTACAGTAAGTCCACTATTTTTTCCTGGTGGAGATATTGGTAAACTTGCTATTTGTGGAACATGTAATGATTTAGCAATGATGGGGGCAAAACCAAAATATCTTACATGTAGCGTCATAATAGAAGAGGGATTTGCTACTCGTGAACTTGAAAAGATTGTGCGTAGTATGAAAAAAGAGTTAGAGAGTAATGGTGCTATAGTTGTAAGTGGTGATACTAAAGTAGTACCTCGTGGAAGTGTTGATAAGATATTTATAAATACTACAGGTATTGGTGAAATACAAAAAAAAGGGATAAGCTCAAATAATATCTCAAATAATGATGTTATTTTAGTTTCTCGTGATTTAGGTCGTCATGGTGCTACTATCTTTGCAGCAAGAGAAGGTATCGAACTTTCTAGTGATTTAGAGAGTGATTGTGCTTCTTTGACGCATCAAGTTCAAGCTTTAATAGATGCAGATATATCCATAACAGCCCTTCGTGATGCTACTCGTGGCGGAGTTAGTGCAGTACTAAATGAATGGGCGAAACAGTCCAAGATTTGTATAGAAGTTGATGAAGATAGTATTCCAGTTTCACAAGAGGTTTATGGAATTTGTGAGATGCTTGGTTTTGAAGCAGTTAATTTGGCAAATGAAGGTACTTTTGTACTTGCCATAAAAAAAGATGATGAACAAAAAGCACTCGATGTGCTAAAAGGTTTTGAAAACTCTTCAAATGCAGTAAAAATTGCAAATGTTAGTGATGAATATATTGGTAAGGTTGTTCTTTTAAGTTCTTATGGAACAAAAAGATTTTTAGATACTCCTACTGGTGAACTATTACCGAGAATTTGTTAAATATTTATGAAAATACTACTTCTAATTAGTGCCTTCAATTCACTTTCTCAAGCTGTATATACAAGGCTAAAAGATGATGGACATATACTTGATGTAGTCTTTGCTATAAATGAAAAACAGATGAAAGCTGAAATTGAATTATTTTCTCCAGAACTTATACTTTGTCCTTATCTAAAAGCTTTCATCTCTGAAGATATCTACGATAAATATCCTACATATATTTTTCACCCAGGGCCAATAGGTGATAGAGGACCAAACTCTTTAGAATATGCACTGTTAGATAGTAAAAAAGATTGGGGTATTGTAATACTTAGAGCAAATGAGCTTTATGATGGTGGGGAGATTGTATCTCAGAGTAAGTTTGAAGTTAGAAAAACTTACAAGGCTTCACTTTATCGTCAAGAAGTTGTGAAACACTCTTTAAAAGCTTTAGATAAGTTTTTTACTAATCCCTTAAATATAGAACAGATTTTAAATCCACTGCATAAAAAGTTTAATCAAATCATGCGTAAGATAGATTGGTATAATGATGATACAGATACTATAATCTCAAAAATCAACTTATCAGACAGTTTTCCTGGAGTGTTTGACGAAATTATGGGTGTAAATTGTTATCTATATGGTGTACATAAAGAGGATAAACTAAGAGGTGGTATTAAAGAGATTTTAGCTAAAAGAGATGGTGCTATTTGTTTAGGTACAAAAGATGGAGCTTTATGGATTAGTCATTTAAAGGAGCCACACCGATTTAAACTTCCAGCTACTTATGTTTTAAAAGAAAAAATTGTAGGGGTAAAGGAACATAGACTTCCTCTACTTTTTGATAAAAGTTACAATACCTTTTATGAAGTTAGTGTTGAGAAAAGAGATAATGTAGCTTATCTTTGTTTTAATTTTCACAATGGTGCTATGAGTGCTGAGCAATGTATTCGTTTAAAATATGCATTTGATTATTTGAAAGAAGAGAATGATGTCATAGTACTAGTTGGAGGTATGGACTTTTTTAGTAATGGTATACACCTAAACATACTAGAAGACTCCAAAAAGCAGGGTGAAGATGGCTGGAGCAATATAAATGCTATGAATGATTTAATAAAGTCCATACTTGAAGCTGATGAAGTTGTTACTGTCGCATCATTAGCTAGAAATGCAGGGGCTGGGGGAGTCTTTATGGCCCTAGCTTGTGACTATGTTGTAGCAAAAGAGGATGTAGTTTTAAACCCTCACTATAAAACTTTAGGTTTAAGTGGAAGCGAGTACCATACTTATACTTTACCAAAAAGAGTTACTTCTGAAGTGTTAAATATGCTGTTAGATGAAGCCTTGCCTATCTCTGTAAAGTATGCAAAAAAAATAAATATGATAGATGAAGTGTTTAACTCTGAAAATTATTATGAAAAACTTCATAATTTTGCTAGTTCTATTTATGATGAAAATTTTATTTGGGATAAGCAAGATAGAATTGAAAAAGAAAAAGTATTAATGCAACAGTGTAAACGTAATGAACTTGAAAAGATGTATCCAGAATTTTGGAATGATTTGAGTGAGTTTCATAGTTTAAGACGAGAATTTGTATATAAAACTTGTTTACAAGAAACACCAAAAAGATTAAAAAGGGAAAATTATGCATGAGTATAGTGTAGTACAAGCTCTATTAGAACAGATAGAAGGTGTTGCAGAAGAAAATGATGCTTCCAAGGTTAATAAAATAATTGTAAAAATTGGTATTATGAGTGGAATAGAGGCACATCTTTTAGAGATTGCATTTAATACATTTAAAGAAAAAACAATATGTGATTCAGCTGAGTTTATTATGAATATACAGCCTTTGACCATAGAATGTTTAGAGTGTAATGAAGTAAGTGAGTTAGAGAAGATACACTATTGTTGTCAAAAATGTGAATCTACCAATGTAAAAGTAGTTGATGGGGAAGATATGTTCCTTATGAGCTTAGAAATGGAGTAAAAAATGCAAGAATATTGGGAAAGTTATGTAAAACCTATAGAGGGTCATAAAGCTATGATTTCATTCAATGCAGGTGTCGCAGATTTTGTGCCAGATACTGAATATATGTATGTTGGATTTGTAAAAGTAAAATTAAATGAATCTAAAGAAGATGGTTTAGTTAATGAAGAAGAGTCAAATGATGTTGGCTTTATCGAAGATCGTTTAGAAATGGAATCACTTAGATGGAGAAGTGGTAAATATATCGGTCGTATTATTACTCAAGGAGAAGTTAGTTTTATATACTATCTTAAACTTGATTTTGAATGGAAAAATACTGTTGAATCAGCTATGAAACAATTTCCTGAGTATAAGCATGAATTTGGTTCTAGAATAGATATGGAATGGGAAGTGTATCAAAAACTTTTATTTCCAACTCTTAGAGAATGGCAAATAATTGCCAATCATCATTCATGTGATAATTTGGAAGAACAAGGTGATGATTTAAAAGCAAACAGAGCAATAGAGCATAAAGTATATTTTGAACTATCTGAAAATAGAGAAAATTTTGTAGCTCTTATGGAGGAGGAAGGGTTTAAAATGCAAAATGAGATAGAAGTACCCTTCAATGATAAAATAATGTATGGGGTACAGTTTTACCGTATAGATACCCCATTCTATTATGATATTGATGAGCTAACAATGATGATTATAGATATTAGTGA
>CAZZAZ010000029.1:0-16831 GCA_964652355.1 uncultured Sulfurimonas sp.
AACCTTTTAGTATCTCAACCAGATTATGGGGAACAAGCACTTGATATTGTTGAAACAATAGCAAGAAGTGGAGCTATTGATTTGATAGTTATAGATTCAGTTGCAGCTTTAACTCCAAAAGTTGAGCTTGAAGGCGAGATGACAGATCAGCAGGTTGGTGTTCAAGCTAGGTTAATGTCTAAAGCACTTCGTAAACTAACTGGTGTTTTATCTAAAATGAACTGTACGGTAATTTTCATCAATCAACTTCGTATGAAAATTGGTATGATGGGTTATGGATCACCGGAGACTACTACTGGTGGAAATGCACTTAAATTTTACGCATCTGTTCGTATAGATGTAAGAAGAATTGCAGCCCTAAAACAAGGTGAAAATAACATTGGTAACCGTGTTAAAGCAAAAGTTATTAAAAATAAAGTAGCACCACCATTTCGTCAAGCAGAATTTGACATTATGTTTGGTGAAGGTATCTCAAAAGAGGGCGAGCTAGTTGACTATGGTGTTAAACTTGATATCGTAGATAAAGCTGGAGCTTGGTTCTCTTATGAAGATAAAAAACTAGGTCAAGGTCGTGAAAATGTTAAACAAGAGTTTAAAGACAACCCTGAACTAGCGTTAGAGATAGAAAAGAAAATAAAAGATGCAATGGGTGTTAGCACTGTTAATATTATGGAAGCAGCAGAAATAGCTGATACAGATGCTTAAACAACATTAACCATTATTTAACTCTAAATTAGATAAAATGCCAAAAATTAAAACTATTAAATAGTAAAAAGGCAAATATATGTTCATAGATAGCATTAATGCAATAGAAGTTATGGATTCTCGTGGTAATCCAACCGTAAAAGCAACAGTAACATTAAGTGATGGTACAGTTGAGAGTGCTATTGTACCTTCAGGTGCAAGTACTGGTAAGCGTGAAGCACTAGAGCTTCGTGATGGTGAAGACCGCTACATGGGTAAGGGTGTTTTAAAGGCAGTATCTCATGTAAATAATGAAATCTCTGATGCTTTAATCGGTATGAGCCCCTTTAATCAAGCAGTAATCGATGCTACAATGAAAGAGCTAGATGGTACACAAAATTATGGAAACCTTGGTGCTAATTCAGTACTAGGTGTATCAATGGCAGTAGCTCGCGCAGCTGCAAAAAGTTTAAACATTCCACTTTATCGCTACTTAGGTGGTGCTAATGCTATGACTATCCCAACTCCTATGTTAAACATTATAAATGGTGGAAGCCATGCTGATAACTCAGTTGATTTTCAAGAGTATATGATTGTACCTGTAGGTTTTGAAGATTTTGCCGAAGGTTTACGTGCATCTGCTGAAGTTTATCATACTTTAAAAGGTATTTTAAAAGCTGCAAAACACAATACAGCTTTAGGTGATGAGGGTGGTTTTGCACCAGATTTAAGCTCAAATGAAGAGCCAATTCAAATAATCATGGAAGCGATTGAAAAAGCTGGATACAAAGCCGGTGAACAGATTGCTATCGCTTTAGATGTTGCTGCTTCTGAAATTATTGCTGATGGTGGTTATAGACTAGAATCTGAAAATCGTACAGTTACTTCTGCTGAACTAGTAGACTACTATGTTGATTTATGTGCTAAATACCCTATTGTTTCTATAGAAGATGGTCTTAATGAAGATGATTGGGATGGGTTTAAGCTGATGACTGAAAAACTCGGTGACAAGATACAAATTGTTGGTGATGATCTTTTTGTTACAAATGTTAATATTCTAAATGAAGGTATCAATAAAGGAATAGCTAATTCAATCCTTATTAAACCTAACCAAATTGGTTCTGTTTCTGAGACAATGTTAACTGTTCGTCTTGCTCAAAGAAATGGTTACACTTGTGTTATGAGTCATCGTTCAGGTGAAAGTGAAGATGCTTTCATTGCTGATTTTGCAGTAGCGCTAAACTGTGGTCAGATCAAAACAGGTTCAACTGCTCGTGGAGAAAGAACTGCTAAATACAACCGTCTTTTAGAGATAGAAAATGAAGTTGTATATGGCGAATATCTAGGTTCTAGAATATTTAACTAAGCTAATAAAATGACTGAAGAACTTTATGAAGGGATAGATGATACTCAAAGTATCACTGAAAAGTATTTAGGTCTATCTCTTTTAAAGTTTACCTCTCTTGCTGGACTAGTTCTTGGAGTTGGTATCTATATCGGTATTTTGATGTTTGGTACAAACTCATTAGAGGTTCTTTTTGAACTACAAGATTATGAAGAATATTTAAATACAGAGATTGTAAGACTAAAAAATGAAAATGCCAACTTACAAAAAGAGTATTTTGAACTCAAAGAGATCTCAGCCCAATAATAGATTAAAAATTAACTTGCTATAATACCTACATATAAATTTAGGGGTAGTTTTGATTAGATTTTTTTATATTTTATTTGTACTACTTATATCTCTAGAAGCTAGAGATAATCCATTTTTTCCAACTTCTGGTGAACTTGAAATTCCATTTACTTCTAATAAAGACAGAACTAAAGAACCATTAAAACAAGCAACTATCAGTATGCCTTCTCAAGCTAGAATTATAAAAAAAGTAACAGTAGAGTTTAAGAACCTTGATGGCTCCATTGAAAGCAAAAGTATAGAGCTAGATAACTCTATTGACTGGCACTTACCAATTTTTATATCCCAAAGCTACTCTCAAAATACAAATATAATAAAAGAGCCTAAAAAAATAGAAACAAAAGAGTTTAAAAAATTAAGTTCAATTAAATTTGCTTCTTTTTATTCACTAGATAAAACATTGAAAATTGAAACAAAAGATAAACTTATTAGAAATTTTCTACTTGTCAATCCACATAGAATAGTTATAGATTTTAAAAAAGATGCACATTTAAAGTGGATGAGTAAAGAAAATGAACATAATGTTTTTAAAAAAATAAGAGTAGGGAATCATAAAGGTTACTACAGAGTAGTTGTTGAACTAGATGGATTTTACCAATATAAAATGCAAAAAGCAAAAGATGGCTACCTATTTAAATTAAGGTAGCTATGAAGATTTAGTTTAAATCTTTATCTTTCCAATATTTTGTACCTTGAACAGTTGCTTGAAGTGCTAAACCATTTTTTGTGAGTTTATAGATTCTTATTCCTGGAGCGACAGTTACTGCAGCATTAACAGCACCACCTTTTTCAGACATTTTTGCTGCAGCATCAGCTTGGGCATTTGCTTCCCAACCGTTATTTACAAAATTTTTATACACTTTTTTATTTTTAAATAAAAATATAATTCTAAAATCTTTCACTCCAAGACCAAGACCTAATCCACCAGAAGCCATATTCATATATGTATTTTTTCCATTATGATTATTATGAGCAAGACCTTTTCCACCTTCAGCTGAAATGAAGATAACATTAACTCCAACATTACTAAATGTAGCATAACCATAGGCATTTTGCACCATTTTTTTTGCTTCTGGAGCATATTTATATAAGTCATTTAGTATTTCATTACTAGATTTTTGACGCTCCATTTTTGCTTTAAAATTCTCTTGTCTTATCTCTTTTTTAGTTTTTCCAGACCAAAATCCATTAAACATAAACACTACCAAAAACAAACTTAGTATTATTTTTATATGTTTCATCTATATATAACCTTTATATTAATTATAGTATGATAACTAATTAATATAAATAATTAGGATTTATGGTGCACTTTGGATGAAATTATTACTCTTATTATTTATTTTAACAAACATAACTTCTGTTAATTTATGCGCAGATATAAGTAATATAAAGCATCTTAGCACTAAAGAAAAAAAACAACGATTTATAAAAATAATCTTACCAATCGTAGAAAAAATCCATAATGAACTTATGGGTAAGTATACAAATATTGAAAAAAACATAAAAGAATCAAAAGAACTATATAAAACAGAACTGCTTATGCAAGAATATAAGGTAGATTGCGAAAAAGAGTTACTTATAGCTTTAAAGCCACACCCTAAGAGTATTACTCTGGCTCAAGCAGCCATTGAAAGCGCTTGGGCAACCTCTAGGTTTTTCATTGAGGCAAACAATGTGTTTGGGATGTGGAGTTCTAATAAAAATGAGCCAAGAATAGCAGCTTTACAAAAAAGAGGAAACTCAACTATATGGCTTAAAAAATTTGATTCTATAGAGGATTCTATACGTGCATACTATAAGCTCTTAGCTACTAAAAAAGCATATAAAGAGTTCAGAGAATTACGAATGCGAACAGATGATGTTTTTTTATTAGCATCAAAACTAAATAATTATTGTGAATTAGGAAGTGAATATTGTTCTAGTATACAAAGTGTTATAATATACAATAAATTTGCAAAATATGACTAGTTCAATAATGTAATATAAATAAGATATAATTGCACACTATGAATATGTTAGAAGAATACTTAACATCTCACGACTTAAATGAGATACACCCATCGGATATAGCAAAAATTTTAAAGCAACTTGATGACAATGAGTTTTCTGATGCTTTAAAACTTGTACCTAAAGACCTACTCGGTGATGTTGCTCTAGCACTTCCAGATAGATACTTTGATGATGTTGTAGAAAACTTAAGTGTAGATGAACTATCTCATGCAGTAACAGAACTTGAATCTGATGATCAAGCAGATTTTATGCAAGAGCTTGAAGATCATGATGAAAATATAGCATCAGAAGTTTTTGATACACTTGATGATGAAGATAAACAAGAGATTACCAAACTTCAAACTTATGAAGAAGATGAAGCTGGTGCATATATGCAACTTGAACTCTTTACCGCTGATAAAGATGAGATAGTGCATGATGTTATTAAAAGATTCGGTGAACTTAGAAAAGCCAAAACTATTGAAAATATTCAAAACCTTTTTATAACAAGTAGTGATGAAAAACTTCTTTTTACAGTTGGTCTAGATGACTTACTTGTATTTGATTTTGACAAAACATTACTTACAAATATAGAACAAAGTGAAGATAGCTTTGAGCCTAAAAAAGCTCAAGATAGAGAAGATATAAAAGATGTAGTACACTATTTTGAAGAGTATGATTTATCTGTTATGCCCATAGTAAATGCTTATGGCATACTTGTTGGACGTATTACCTCTGATGATATTTATGATATTATAAATGAGCATGCTACTGAGCAAATGTATAATCTTGCGGGTGTAGATGATGAAGCTGAAGATGACGATGAAGTTTTAAAGGCTGGTAAAAAACGAGCCTCATGGCTTAGTCTTAACCTTTTTACCGCTATCTTCGCTTCACTTGTCATAGGACTTTTCGCTGATACGATTGAAAGTATCGTAGCACTTGCTATTTTAATGCCTATCGTAGCGTCCATGGGTGGAAATGCTGGAACCCAAAGTCTAACTGTTGTTGTAAGACAATTAGCGCTTGGAGATATCTCTAAAGGTGATGCAAAAAGAATAATAAAAAAAGAGGTAGTTATTGCATTGATGAATGGCGTCTTCTTTGCTATAATTATGGGAATTGTAGCAGCTATATGGTTTGATACTAAACTACTAGGCTTGGTAATAGCCCTAAGTATGGTAATTAACTTATTTATGGCTGGTTTTTTTGGAGCAGCTATTCCACTATTTTTAAAAAAAATGGATGTAGACCCTGCTATTGGTAGTACAGTTATACTTACTACTGTTACAGATGTTGTTGGTTTTTTTAGCTTTTTAGCACTAGCAACATATATATTATTATAAGGATTTTGTAAAACTTGGACTTGTTAATTATATTTTTTGTACTCTCTGTTGGAGTATCATTTATCTGTTCTATCCTAGAATCAGTTCTTTTGTCTGTAAATATGTCGTATGTGGCTGTTTTAGAAAAAGAGAGCCCTACAGTTGGTAAGCTTTTAAAACTACACAAAGAAAATATCAACAAATCAATCGCATCTATTTTGATTTTAAATACGATTGCTAATACACTTGGTGCAGCTGCAGTTGGTGCACAAGCTGCCACGCTTTTTGGAAATGATGCCGTTGTTTATGTTTCAGTTGTTTTAACATTTGCTATTTTATTTCTCTCAGAAATTATACCAAAAACTATAGGTGCAATTTACTGGAAAAATTTAGCGCCAATATCAGCACATACTATTAGATTATTTATCTGGATTACATACCCTATCATTTTGACAACTTTGTTTGTTACAAACAAAATATCTCAAGGAAATGAGGACTCTCATTCCCAAACAAAAGAGGAGTTACTAGAGTCTATGCTTATCTCAGAAGATGAAGGTGTAATCGATGAAAAAGAATCAGATGTAATTGAAAATATTTTAAATCTTGACAACATTAAAGTTGGGGAAGTGCTAACACCACGCTCAGTTGTATTTGCACTTGATGAAAGTATGAGTATTAAAGAGATTATTGAAACTCAAGAAGATATTTTTAAATTTTCTCGTATACCTGTTTATTTTGAATCTATTGAAGATGTTGTGGGAATTGTTATGACAAAAAGAATTTTCAAACAAGCTCTTGAAGATGATAGTATATTATTAGGCTCTATAAAAAAAGATATTATTGCTATAAATGAAAATATACCAGTATCTAAGGCTCTTGATATGTTTATAGCTAAAAAAGAGCACATGTTTTTAGTAATGGATAATTATGATCAAACAGAGGGTATAGTTACTCTAGAAGATTGTGTTGAGACTATCTTAGGTGTAGAGATTGTTGATGAGAGTGATGGTGCTGTTGACATGCGGGAGTTAGCAAAATTAAAAATGAAACAAAAAAGAAAAGACAAAGACAAATAGTAAAAAGTGACACCGAGCAAAGGGAAGGGAACTCGGTGTCTGCTTTAAATTATAAGGGAAGTGACCGAAAGAAATTTATACTTCATGAAGGCATCTAGCCCTATATTTTTCTTTCTTAAAAATATTATAATACTAAATAGTGTAGAAATAGTGTAAAGATATTACTTAAGCTAAAAATTTAAGAATGCTTCTTTACATACCAGGAATTCTTGGAATTTTTCCAAGTTTGGATAATCTAAAATATGTGCCCCACCCTTTTTTTAACCAATGACCAACAACAGGCATAGGTATCATTTTTGCTTTTTCATGATCACGATATACAAAAGATGCACCATTACCAGTATCCATTACACATAAAATATTTATATGTTCCTGATATCCTTTTAAATTATTAAGTCCTTTATCTTTTTGTTCTATATTATGTGCTACATTTCTTGCCATTACTTCAGCTATATGACCCTGTTTTGCACGCCATTCTGGGCCATCTAATGCTGCTATATCTCCAACAGCATATATATTTGATTCAGCTCCATCAATACTTACACGACAAAAATCATCTATAACTATAAAGCCTGCTTCATTTGTTTTAATACCAGAATTTTTTATTATTTCATGCCCATTTCCAGCTGGAATAAACATAATAAAATCTGAGTCAAGTTTAGAGTCATCCTCAAAAACAACACCATCCTTTTCAAAACTTTTAATTTTTTTACCAAATCTTTGTTTTATATCTAACTTTTCAAAGAAAAATGCCATCATTTTTAAGGCTTTTTCACCCATCTTTTTACCAGGCTCTGCCATGGGGGCAAAAAATGTAAGTTCAAAATTATCTCTTATACCTTTTTTCTTAAGTAAGTTATGTACATTAAACAGTACTTCAAATGCTGGACCCCCACGAATTGCTGACATATCTTTAGGGTTTCCACCAAAACCAAAGGCTATTTTTCCAGAACCCTTTACTATAAGTGCATCTATTTCATCACGAATTTTTATAGAATCTTTTGGTGCTCCACAAATTGAAAGAGTATTATCGACTCCATTATGATTCATTTTAGAAGCACCCATCGCTAGAACAACATAGTCATAATCTTTTAATGTTATTCCACTCTCAAAACTATAAGAGTTATTTTTTACATCTATATTTACTAATTTATCTATAACAAGCCCAAAACCATGAACAGCTTGAAGCTTTTTAAGGTCTATGCACATATCCTCAAACTCTTTTTCTCTTGTTGTAACCCATATAGAAGTTGGATATATATAAAAATAGTCTCTATCACTTACAAGTGTTACATCATATTTAATTTTTCTAAGATAAATTGCAGATTCTAGTCCAGCAAAACCACCACCAATAACTAATACCTTTTTCATATAACTATCCTTCTATAATTTAATTTAATAACATATATTACTATATTTAATATTAAAAAAATGTTAACTTTTTTTGTTTATGAAATACACTGCTATTATACTAAAAGCTCCACCCATAATTATATGGTACTCTACATTCTCATCTAAAACTAACCAAGCAACGATTACAGCAAAAAATGGCACTAAGAACATAAAAGAACTTGTAGATTGAGAACCTAGTTTCGCCGATGCTATAAAATAAATAGTAGTAGCTATACTTTGACCTAAAACTGCCAAATAAATTAAGGCTATCCAAAACTCTAAACTTTGATCAAATACTATCATCAAACCACTTGAATAGGCATATAAAAAACTAACGATAGTAGCAATAACCGAGATTAAAAAACTATAATTTACTGGATGTATATGTCTGTTTGAGTGTTGTGAAAGTAAAGTTACACCAGCCCAAATAATTGCACAATATAAAAAGTATATATTTGAGCCATTTAAAAATAAACTTAAATCATTTAGCTCCAACATTATAAAGCCACCAATAAGGCCTATCAATATTCCAATACTTTGAGATACTTGAAGCTTTTTTCTAAATATTATAAATACAAGTAAAAAAGTCATGATAGGTGAAAGGGTTGTAATTATCACACCACCAGCACTAGCAGTACCATACTTTATTCCAAAAAAGGATGAGACCATAAATGCTATATTTAATATAGAAGATGATAGTACAAACGTTAAAGATGATTTATTTAAAACTATCGGTTCTTTTAGATAGATTAAAATAGGTATAAAAGATATACTCATAAGAAAAAAACGCCAAAATATAATCACTTCTATCTCTAAATCATAAGTTAATATTTTTAAAGCAGACCATCCTCCACCCCATAGAAACATCGCTAAAATAAGTAATGCACTAAAATAAGAATTTTTCATAAAAGCCTTTTTTAATTTTGCTATTATACAATACCTTATGACTTATAAAAAATGGTTCGATACACATGCTCAAAAACATAAAAAAATTGTTGATAAATTAGTTGCAAAAGGCTATACAAAAGAAGAAATAGTTGATTATTTTGATTTTGATAATATGGTAAAGCAAGAAAATAATTTCTGCTATCTTTATAAAGACAATAAAAAATGTCATGACATAAAAGAATTAAATTGTTATCTTTGTGCGTGTCCAAATTTTAGATTTAATGATGATGGTTTAGCTACCTACAACAGTAAAACTATTAAAAGCAAATGCACAATAAATAATGGTAAAGCATTTTCACATGAGAATATTATTCATCATGATTGTTCATCTTGTAATGTCCCACACTACAAATCATATGCACTAAAAAACTTTTCTTATGATTGGAAAGAGATAATGCAAAAATCTCCATCAAAAAGTAGTGTATAATAATACTTTCAAAAATAGGAATAAAAATGTTAAAACATATCTTGGTATTAATAATAACTTTAAGCTCACTAATGGCGAATGATGCTCTTGATGCTTTTAAGGCGAAAGATTATGACAAAGCTTTTAATTTATATGCAATAGATGCAAAAAATGGAGACTCAAAAGCACAGAGTGCATTAAGCTACCTATATGCTAACGGGCTTGGTACACAAAAAAGTGATAAGAAAGCTCTTTTGTGGTTAGAGAAATCTGCTGAAAATAATAATCCAAATGCTCAATATGACTTAGGGATGAAATACTTATCTGGTTATGGTGTCTCAAAAGACTCTAAGAAAGCTTTTAAGCTTCTAAATGAATCAGCCAAGGCAAATAATGCTAATGCTCAATATAATCTTGCCTTGATGTATTATAATGCTGATAGTGTTGATGCAAACATCACAAAAACAGCTGAGCTACTAGAACAAGCTGCAAACTTAGGGCATAAAGGTGCAATTGAGAATATTGGTCGTATATACTTACAGCTTTTAGAGTTCGACAAAGCAGCAATTTGGCTAGAAAAAAATGCAGCCACTGGCGATAAATCCTCATATTATTTTTTAGCTGAAGTTTATTGTGAAGATAAAAAGTTTAAAAAAGCAAAGAAGTGGGCTCAAAAAGCTATCGATTCTGGTAATGAAGCTGCAAAACTATTGTGGAGCAAATACAAACTACAAGATTACTAAACAATAGTAATCTTGTATCCTGAACCATAAATATTTTCAATAATATTTTCTGGTAACTTCATACGAAGTCTTTTCATTAAAGATGTTACAGCATCTTTTGAAAAATTCTTTTTATCTTTACTTACATAATCAAAAATATCTTGTGCAGTAAAAATTTGATTTGGCTTTGAACACAATAGTTTAATAAGTTTTGTTTCTTTGTCTTTAATATTTATAATCTCTTGCTTATTCCACAATGTATCACTATGAATATCCCAAAAAATATTTTCACCAATATGTAATCTTTTATCTATCTCTCTAATCAAATCAACACTATCAAATAAAATCTTTTTTAAATCTTCATTTTTTATCGGCTTAATTAAATAACTCTCAAGATGAAGTTTAATTGCTTGAAGAAGTTTTTCTTGTTCTGAGTGAGCACTCATTATAATTATTTTAGTTTTTGCATCTTTTTCTCTGATTTTTGAAACTAAACTAAGTCCATCCATATTTGGTATATTTATATCTGTAAGTATAATATCTGGTTTTTTTTGATTATAAATATCTAATGCTATTTCACCATCACTTGCAGAATAAACCCTATGAAAAAAAATCTCTAAATACTCTTTTAGATATTCACGTAATTCTTCTTCATCTTCTACCAGTAAAATAGAAATATCTTTTATTGTATTACTCATCATTAATCTTTATAACAAATTTTGCACCTATAGCTATATTCTTTTCATCTTTAATATTGACAGCAGACAATGCACCATTCATATTTTCTTCAACAATCATCTTAGCTATATGCAATCCTAATCCAGTACCCATAGATTTGTGTTTAGTCGTAAAATATGGATCAAAAATTTTAGATAATTTATCATCATCAATTCCTCCACAATTATCACTAATACTTAAAACAATAGAATTATCTGTTGTTATTGCGTCTATATCTATATTTGCTGTTTTAATCTCTTTAGATACTACTATATCATTTATATTTGAAAGTATAGATACTAACATTTGTATAAACTCATTTATTGAGCCAAATATAGTAATTTTTTCATCTACATTTATGCGAAGTATCATATTTTTACTATCATTCGAAATATTAACAATATCAAGGGCTTTTTTAATAGCTAATGCTACAGAAAATCTTGTTTTTTCTTTTGAAGGTTTATAATACGACATAAAATCTTCAATAGTATTAGACATATATATAATTCTTTTTTCCATTTTATCTAGTTTTTTTTCAGTATCATCTTTTTCTAGTAAACCTGCATGATTTTTTTCTCGTAAAATACTGAGGGCTGTATTTACAATTGCTAATGGTTGTCTCCACTGATGGGCAATATTTCCCATCATTTCACCAATTTCTGCACGCTTTGATTGCTCAAATAAAAGGGCATCTTTCTCTTTTAGTTCAGCTATTGTATCTGTAAGTTCTTGGTTATATTTTTCTTCTATATATAGTCCACAATCAAGATTTTTCATATCTTTTATAAGATTAGCTATATACTTTTTTTGTATTATCGAGCCATGTTGTGGTGCAATTAAATCTATATCTAACTTTTCTATTTTTGATAAAGCATAGTTAAAAATATCTTTACTTGGCATATACTCTTGGTGGAACTGTTTTGCTTTGTCAAAGTAAGTTTCATCTGCATAAAATTCCCATGATTCTTCTATACCACCAAAAATATCTCCTGAAAATAAAACCTTACTTTTGGCATCATAAGATACGAATGCTCCAGGAGAATGGCAATATGGTGTAGTTAAAAACTCTAGTTCAAAACCAGATGATGTTATAAGTTTATTATCATGTTTATCTATCTCGTAGTATGAAGATGTAACAAGGTAATGTTTTATAAGTACAGACATTCTGGAGTGAGTTACAATCTCTAAGTCATCCCTATCTATAAGTTTTTCTATCTCTGGTACTGCTGCTGCTAAATCTGGATCTTGATGATGGAGTACTATATACTTTATATCTTTTAAATTACAAAGACTTTTCACTTTTCTAGTAGTCTCATCAAACTCTATCATAGAGCCAGGGTCTATTAAAATAGATTCATTGCCATTTTTAATAAAATAAGGATGACACTGAAAGGGATCATTTTTTAAATGCATCCCTACCCAGTATATATCTGGTGCAATTTGTCTAGGCATTGCCCTCGAACCATTTAAGCTGAGATCTTAGCTTAACCACTTCACCTACTACAATTAAAGCTGGAGTAGGTACATCTTTAGCTTTAGCTACAATATCCTCTAGTGTTCCAACAACAACTGATTGATCTTTTGTAGTACCTTTAGATATTACAGCACAAGGATAATCAGCTGGTTTACCAACCTCCTGAAGTTTTTTAGATATTTTTGGTAAGTTATGCAGTCCCATCAAAAATACAATAGTATCATTTGTTTTAAAATTTTCCCAAGGTATTTGAGATATTTTTTTATTTGGTGATTCATGACCAGTTACAACACGAAAACTTACGGCTACACCCCTATGTGTTACAGGAATTCCAGCATAAGCTGGTGCAGATATAGCTGAAGTGATACCTGGGATAATTTCAAATTTTACATCACGTTCAAATAGGTACTGCGCTTCTTCTCCACCACGACCAAATACAAATGGATCACCACCTTTAAGGCGTACAACATTCTCATGTTTTAGTGCATTTTGGTAAATCACTTCATTTATATCATCTTGAGGCATGATATGACGACCATCCTCTTTACCAACATAAACAAACTCACAACCATCTTTTGCAAACTCTAAAATATCTGGATTAGCTAAACGATCATAAATAACTACATCCGCTTCTTTAATGACACGAAGTGCTTTTAGAGTTAGTAACTCTACATCCCCAGGACCTGCACCTGTTAAATATACTTTACCCATTATTTCAGTTTCCCCTCTTTTTCTTCATAAATAAATATACCTGATGGTTTATTTATATTAAACATCTCTCTTGAAATATACCACTCTTTTGTGTTTATAACAACTACTTTATTTGCATCATTTACAGATACATAAAGATTTGGTCTACAATTTGACCATCTTACATGAAGAACCTTACCGTCAAACTCAAATCTTTTTATGATTTTAAATGTCTTTGTATCTATGATTTGAATTACTGGAAATTTTTTACCGCTAAATGTAACTGCCATATATTTTTTATCTGGTGAAAGAGCTGTAAAAACTGGTAAACCTTCTGTTTCTATTTGACGAACAAATTTAAAATCAGGCGTATACACTAAAACCTTATTATTTCCAACTGCTGGTATAAATACATTTCCATCGCTAATAGACCAAAAACCAAAATGTGGAACTTTTAAAACAGGTTTTCTATCTTCAAGTAATATATCTATTTTTTTGTATCTCATTTTATCTAAATCAATTACTCCAAAAAATTTAGATTTAAAAAACCCAACTATATAGTTGTTATTTTTTATCATCGCATCAAAAGGCATAATACCCACATCTTTAAACTCTTTATAAATTTCAAAATTTGGTTTAGCTTTTCCAAAATTTTTATCTTTTAAAACAGTTAAAACATCATTGTCCATCTGTGCAAAGATAAGATAATCTTTATATACTTTAATACCTACATTCTTACTTCCTGTTTCAAATGACTGAATAGGATTTAAATCACGGTCAAGTATATCTACACTTTTTTTAGCATAATTTGCAACTGCCAAAAAGTTCTTACTTATTGTAAAACCAATAGCACTGTCAGACGTTTTTACCTCTTTTAAGATTTTTTCAGTTTTTGGATCAAATTTAACAACGTAACCATCACGGCTAATTACATATCCTTCATCTTCGTCAAACTTTACAACACCATGATTCATATTATGCATGCCAGTGATATGATTTCTTGTCATACCATTTTCAAGTACGGCTAATGAACTTTTTTCTCTCTCAACAACAAATAATTTCTCATTTGTATTTAACATTTGATAAAGTGCACTTATGTTTTGAGCGCTTAAAGATGTAAAACTAGATGCGAGTATCGCTATAGATATTAATATTTTTTTCATTATTAGTTCCCTCTTTCTTCTGCAGTTAGATAACATGATGGATCTTCACTCCATAAGTCTCCAGTTATTGCATAAGCACGAGCACGAGAACCACCATTACAAATATCTATTTGATCACAATCAGCACAAATGCCACCTATTTGTTTTCTTGGGTGAATTCTTAGCTCGTCAAGCAATTTTCCACTTTGCCAAATATCCCCAAAATTTTCATTTATAATATTTCCAACAGTAAGTGGAAAGAATGGGTCTGGTCTTACATCACCTTCACTATTAATATTTAAAAGTTTACGTCCAGCTGAGTTACCACCCCAAGTTACAAGTCTTTTTCTCATGGTCTCTTTAAGTTCAGGGTACTTTTCGCCAAAAGTATTTAAAAGAAGAATTGCATCCATCTCCATATTTCCTGTAACTATTTCAATATCTCTACCAGCTTCATAATACTCAAAAGCTTTTTTTATAATAAATTCAACTGATTTTCGTCTTTGTTCTTTAGTTAAATCCATTTTCAAATTATCAAGTCCACGACCAGAATAAACTAAGTGAGATACATAAATTTTTGGAATATTTTCTTTCTCTGCTAAATCAAATATATACTCTAATGAATTAATAGTATCTTTTGTAATCGTAAAACGAATTCCAACCTTAGCACCAGTTGCATTAGCAAGTTGAACAGCTTTAAGAGTTTCAACAAATGCACCTTTAAGTCCACGGAAGTAATCATGAGTAGGCTCATCTCCATCAATAGATACACCAACATAGTTAAATGTATCTACTATGCGTTGAACATTACCCTTAGTGAAGTAAAGGCCATTAGATGAAAGGTATGTAATGATTCCATTATCTTTACAGAAGTCAGCTATCTCAAACAGATCTTTTCTTGTAAGTGGTTCACCACCTGAAAAAATGATAAACTTAACACCATTAGCTTTCATCTCTAAAATTGTTTTTTTAATTTGCTCCGTTGTTAGAGTATCAACTTCATCTAATGTTGATTTTGAGTAACAGTGAAGGCATGAAAGATTACAGCGATTTGTAAAATTCCAAATAGCGATGCTTCCATCTAAAATTCTCTCTGGTTTATTTTCAACAACTGACGCAATTAAATTTGATAGTCTAAACATTATTTACCTTTATATGAAAGAATATACTTTGCTAAAGCTTCTCTCTCTTCTTGTGTAGTTTCTATTTTTGTCATAGCAGTTCTTTTATATCCAAATTGTTTGTACATAGATTCTGGTGATATTATATATGCTTGAATCTCTTCATATGTACGCTTGGATGCAATTTCATTAAATGGTGGGCCAAAAGCCATTGCCGTCTGATGATGACATCCCCAACAATAAGTCTCGAACACTTTTTTTCCATCTAATTCAGATGAGTACGAAACCGACACTAATAAACTTACTATTAATAGATATTTCTTTATCATATTTTCTCTTTGTATTTATAGGCAATATTCTAGCAGATGTAAGCTTGAATAATAGCTTATAATTTGTCAAACTATGTCTAAATTATAGATTATTATGATAACTGAGGGCTTGTTTTGTATCAAGAAGTTAATATTAGTTTTAGGAAAATTTATAAAATGATTTTGCAAGGTTATTTAAAGGTTCTCTCCCGAAGGAGAGAGAGTGCGATTATGCACCAGGAATAGTTTGTCTATGCTCGATAGAGTAAGTAAAAGTAGGAGTTGTTAAACCTTTGATATATTTAACAAATTTACCAGTTTTAGCTTCATAAATACCGATACGACCACAGTTCCACTCAGAAATCATAGTCCAGTGACCGTGATTAGCTGGTTCAGCGTGAAGAATACGTGGAGTAATAGCTTTACCTTTAGCATCTTTAACAGTAGGTACTTTCCATTTGTACATAACTTTGTGAGTTACTGGATCAGTAACCTTACCTTGTTTTGTACCAACTTCAAGAATTCTATCAACTTCTAAAGATTGCTTGTTAATTAAGTAAACTTTATTCCAGTTAGCTGCTCCACCAAGTACATTATCTGCCCATAGGAAAGGAGTATGCTCAGATGTACCGATAAATAGTCCACCACCAGCAGTAGGAATTTGACGAATTACATCAAAGTTATCATCCCAGATAGTTACTTGACCAAGATTCATATTAACAGTAGCACCAAGTTGTTGACCTAGACCTTCGTTAAAGAATGAAGAACCTTGACCTGGATGTGGCTTAGCTGAAGGACCAGTATAGATTTTAGTAACTAAAGATTTAGTTTTAAAGTCAACTACACCAATTACATCAGAACCTTGAGAAGCTTGGAATAAGTAACGTCCAATCTCTTTACCTTCATTTAAGAAACCATCATGAAGAATTTTACCAATATTTGGAATATCACCAACGATTGGAAAGTCTGGTTTAGAATAATCTACGATATATACATGTCCAGCATCTTTAAGTGCAAATGCAATGTATGGTCCGTATGGAGTATCATAAATACCTGCAACACGAGAAGAACCAATGTTACCTTCTGTATCAATTACAGATGAAGTTGGATAAACTTTTAATGGCTCAAGAGTCATTGCGTC
>CAZZAZ010000030.1:0-16557 GCA_964652355.1 uncultured Sulfurimonas sp.
TGACAGAACAAATATGCTTCTAATGCATGCAATGGGTCCAAATGTTGCAGGTGTAATCGGTTCAGCCGTAGCAGCTGGTGTATTGATTTCTTTATTCTCATAAAGAAATAACCTAGCACAGGATTTAAATAGCGGCGCACTTGCGTCGTTGTTGTTTTCGTCATGCACAATAGTGCACTTCTTCAAACACGCCTAGCAATTACACCACTCTTTAAATTCTTCTACTCTTGTCCTATTTTGAATTCCCGTGAAGATTTTGTTCCTAAATATTCCATACATTCAAGACAAAGGCAAAAATTAAAATAGTAATGAAGATTCAAGGCGCATAGAGAGGAAGTGCACTTTAGTACATGACGAGCGTAGCAACGCGGAAGATTCGTTGCTAGTTTATATTTTTATTCATTATTTCTATTATTAGGGGGATTATATCGTGGCTTTTAGTTTTGTTTACAAAACCATCAGCACCTAACTCTTCTGCTTCCCTTTTGTTATTATCACCTGTCATAGATGAGTTTACGATAATAGGAATATCTTTAGTTAAAGGGTTTGCTTTTAAAAGCTTAACGACAGTAAATCCTGACATCTCTGGCATCTCAATATCTGATACAATAGCAGGGATAAGATTAGCACTTTCACCTAATGTATCTATATAATCTATAAGAAGTTTACCATTATCAAATAGTCTCATTTTAAGACCAGAATTTGCAAAAATTTGTGTTAGGTGTCTTTGTGCAGTTTTAGAATCTTCTGCAATTAAAACAACACCATTTCTAAGTTTTTTTGGTATATCTATCTCTTTTAGATTGGATGGTGATTCAAATACATCAACCATAGCTTGTGGTACTACATCCGCTAAAAGTTTTTCATAGTCTAAAACTAAACATAATGAGCCATCTTCTAGTCTTGTGTCATTTATAACAACACCATCATCTTTTAGTCTATAAGCATCAGGGGAGTGCATTTCATTCCAGTTTTTCTTTATAACTCTAAAAGCAGACATGATTCTAAGTCCAATAATAATTCCATTAAAATCACAAATTAAAATATTTGATTTTTTAATTTCTTCTTTGTTAAGGTTTACTCCTAGCCATGAAGGTAAGTCTAATATTGGGATTTGTAAACCACGAAGTACAATTGTTCCAACTAATAAATGGTGTGATGATGGTATCTGTGTGATAAAATGATTTTTTGATTCAACAACTTCTCTAGTTTTAAAAACATTTATCGCATAAAAAGCAGAATCTGTCTTATCACTCACTCTAAATACCAATAGTTGAAGTTCATTGTTTTTTGCTAGGTTTGTTGCAGCATCAACATTATCTAAAATAGACATATATTACCTTTATTTATTACTAAATTCTATAATACCCAATATTACCAAAAATATTATGAAATATGCTTGAATGTTAATAATGAAATGGTAAAATAGAGATAATTATTATATATTAAGGTATTGTTTGTGAAAATTTTATTATTTATGTTTTTATTGTTTACTTCTTTGTTTGGGAAGGTCTATTATGCGAAAGTTGAACCATATGAGCTTAGAAATATATCATCAAATGTAGCTGGATTAGTCACTTATGTAAATGAAGATTTGGTAGGTTCTAAGCTTTCAAATGAGGCTTATATTCGTATCGATGATGAGTTGGATTTAAAAGAGTTAAAGTATATTGATGAAAAATTAGATTATTTAAGAGTTACTATTAAAGTAAATGAAAAAGTACTTGAAAATTTATCTTCATCACTAGAAAAAAAACAAGAAAATTATGAAAAAGTCATAGCTTTAAAATTTAAATCTTCTGTTGAAAAAGATAAAGAATATTATGATTTAGTTACAAATCAAAATTTACATCTTGCTACTCAAAAAGAGATTCAAAACTTAAAAGTTCAGATTACTGACTTAAAACTTCGTAAGACACAATTGCAAAGAAGTGTAAAAGATAAAAACTTAGTTGCTGATGGATTTATTTTGTATGAGATACTTGTTAGACCAGGACAAGTTGTAGGTGTAGCTACACCACTTGCTAAAGTTGCTGATACTTCTCGTGCTAAACTTACAATTTATTTAGACGAAGCAGACGTAGCAGATGCAAAACAAAGAGTTGTTTATATGGATGGTAAAAAAACTTCATATAAAGTTTCTCGTATTTTAAATATTGCAGATTCTAAAAATATATCTAAATATATGGCGCAGATTATTACTCCAGCACCAAAACTTTTCTCAAAACTTGTTAAAATTGAACTTGTTCGTGAGCCAATTAGTGAATAGTAAAACTGCTTGTCCACTTGATTGTTATGATGCTTGTGAGATAGTTTATAAAAATGAAAAAATAACAGCTGTTAAAGACGGTCATACTAATGGTTTTTTATGTCCACATCTAAATCATTATGAAGAGTTTAAACAAATTACTAAGCCAATGTTTAATGGCAAAGAGATTAGTTTAAATGAAGCTTTAGAAAAACTAAAAAATATTTTAAATGAGACAAAGATGGATAAAACTCTTTTTTATAAGAGTAGTGGAAACTTTGGACTTATGCAAGATGTAACTGGACACTTTTTTGCTTCTTATGGTGCAACTTTAACTGATGGTAATTTATGTGATGGAGCAGGGGAAGCCGGAATTATAGAGGGACGTGGTTCAAACAAAAATATGCCACTTTCTGAGATTGATAAAAGTGAGGTAGTTATTGTTTGGGGAAGAAACCCACATACTAGTTCAAGTCATCTATTGCCATTTTTAAAAGGTAAAACTATAATAGTTATTGACCCAGTAAAGACAAAAATAGCTAAAATGGCTGATTTACACATACAATTGAAGCCACATACTGACATGCAACTTGCTATGTTTTTTAGTAGATTCTTACATATAGAAGGCTCTTATGATGAAGAGTACCTTGAAGAGTTTGCAAGTAAGTATGAGGACTTTTATGAACTTACTCAGACTTTAAGAATTAAAAAAACACTTGATAAAATAGATGTTGACTTAGGTGATATTGGTAAAGTTTTATCATTTATAAAAAATAAAAAAGTAGCTATAGTTTGTGGTCTAGGGATTCAAAAGTATAAAAATGGGGCAGATGTTATGCGTGCTATTGATGCTTTTGCAGTAAATCTTTCACTATTTGGAAAAGAGGGTTGTGGTGTAGCTTATCTTGGTAACTCTAGAGAAGGGATAGACTCTCCATTTAACTTAAACGCAAATAAAGTATCTAAGGTTAATACAAAATTTTCAAATTTTGATACTGTATTTATTCAAGGTGCTAATCCACTTTCACAAATGCCAAATACTCTAAGAGTTGAAAAAGAGTTGGAAGATGTTAAAAATATAATCTATTTTGGAATAGAAGAAAATGAGAGCTCTAAAGTAGCAAAATTAGTGATACCTGCTAAAAACTTTTTATGTAAAGATGATGTTAGAGTATCATACTCTCATCCAAAGATGAGTATAATGCACAAAGTCAAAGAGTGTAACTATGGAATCAGCGAGTACGATTTAAGTGCCTACCTTTGTAAAGAGTTTGGTATAGAGTTAAACAGTGAAGCGGAATACTTAGAATATTTTAAAAGTTTTACCTCAAGAAAGATAGAAAATATACCTTATAAAGATGGTTTTGATACTGATGATAATGAGTTTTTATTTTTAGAAGAGCTTGAAGTAGAGAAGATTAAATCAAATGCAATTTATCTCATAACTTGTAAAAGTACTAGGAGTTTAAATTCACAGTTTAAGCGTGAAGAAAATGTTTTTATAAACTCATCTCATGGTTTTAGTGATGGTGAAATGCTTACAGTTAGCTCAGAAACAGGAAGTGTTGAGTTATATGTAACGATAAATGAAGACTTACGGAATGATTGTGTGCTTATATATAGTGGGACAAGAGGTGTGAATAATCTTACAAGTTCATTTCATAGTTATGAGGGTAAGAATGCAATATATCAAGAAAATAGAGTGGAGATAAATAGATGAATATACAAGAATTAGATAAAAAATATGTACTGCCGACTTATGCGCGTCAAGATGTTGAGTTCGTAAGTGGAAAAAATGCAAGATTAGTTGATGTAAATGGAAAAAAATATATAGATTTTACTTCAGGTATTGGTGTTACTAGTGTTGGTCATGCAAATGAACGGGTAAATAACGCTATTTGTGAACAGTTATCAAATATAACTCATATATCAAATTTATATTATATTGCATCACAGGCAAAAGCTGCTCAAAAACTTGTAGCGGCTTCTGGTATGGATATGCAATGTTTCTTTGGAAATAGTGGTGCTGAGGCAAATGAAGGTGCTATCAAAATTGCCAGAAAACATGGTGAAATAAATGGTGAAATAAAAAAGTATAAGATTATTACACTCCAACACTCTTTTCATGGTCGTACAATTACTACGGTGAAGGCAACAGGACAAGAGGCTATGCATAACTACTTTGGACCATTCCCTGATGGTTTTGTATATGCTGATAATATGCAACAGATTGAATCTTTGTTAGATGATCATACTTGTGCAGTTATGATTGAACTAGTTCAAGGTGAGGGTGGAGTTGAACCACAAGATATAGCTCAGGTAAAAGCTTTGGAAAAACTATTAAAAGACAGAGGTGTTTTACTGATAGTAGATGAAGTTCAAACTGGTGGTTTTCGTACAGGAAAATTTTTAGCTTCAAATGTTTACAGTATTAAACCAGATATTGTAACTTTAGCAAAAGGTATTGGTGGTGGTGTACCTATTGGTGTAGTTATGACATCTTTAAAGGATGTACTAACGGCAGGTGATCATGGTTCAACTTTTGGTGGTAATTATTTGAGTACTAGTGCTACTTGTGAAGTTTTAGATATTTTAAATGAATTATCTTCTTCTGGGGAGTTAGAAAATACTATTGATTATTTTCATACAAAACTTGATATTTTATTTGAAAATAATAAAGATATATTTATTAAAAAAGTAGGGGTTGGGCTAATGTGTGGACTTCGAGTTAAAGATGCTGATATACTAAGTGCTATATTAGAATCTGCAAAGAAAAATGGTGTCATGTTACTTAAAGCTGGAAGAAATACTCTAAGATTTTTACCAGCACTTACAATTACAAAAGAGGAAATTGATGAAGGTTTTACATCTCTTAATCACGCTATTAGCTCTATCTAGTTTTTTGTTTTCTGCTGATGAAGCACTAGATACATATATATCTGATACTAAAAAAGATAAGTTTAAATACGAGTATGAAAAAAATGAAGCTGAAAGTTCTAAGCTTCGTGATTCATGGATATCTCCACTAAATTTAAACTATACTTATTCTAAAAGTAATCCATTTGATAATAAGCAAACTCAAGAGAGTGCTGGTATTAAAATGGATCAAAAAATATTTCAGAGTGGTGGAATTTACTATAGTATAAAGTATGCAAATGCTTCAAAAAAGTACAATGCTTACACTATAGATGTTTCAAAAAGGAAGTTAGTAAAAGATGCTATTTCTACACTTATGCAAATTAAACAAGCTAGTTTGAAGTTAGAAAAACAAAATTTACAAATAGATAATTCACAAATCTCATTAGAACAAAAAAAAGAGCAATATCTAAATGGTAGATTGGATTCTGGTTTTTTAAATAATGCAATTATTGAGACGAATTTAGTTAAACAAGCGTTATATGATATTGAAACAAATCAACAAAAACTAATCTCAACTTTTAAGTCTATCAGTGATAGAGATTATAAAACCAGCTATATCCCAAAGTTAGAAATTATATCTTTAGAAGATTTTTTAAGATACAACATAGTTTTGGATATGTCAAAAAGTGAAATAGAAAAGAATGGATATTTTAAAGATGTAACAGTTTCAAAATATTTGCCAGTTTTAAATGTTACTGCTGGATATAATTGGCAAAAGAGTAAAAATCAGTCTTTTTCTAGTAATGTAGTCTTTGCTCCTCAGGAGACTACTTATTATAACTATGGTTTCAAAGTAAATATGCCACTTAATATAAATACTTTTGTTGATGTTGAAAGTTCAAAGGTTGATTATTTAAAATCTAAAGTAAATGTAATAGATAAGAGAAGAGAACTGACTGCTATATATGAACAAGTTATGCAAAATATAGAAAATTTAGATAAGAAAAAACAACTTAGTATTGAAAATGAAGATCTTTATGAAAGTTTATTAATTGATACTACAGAGCAGTTTAAGGCCGGATATAAAACGAGTTATGATGTAGAGTTATTACAAAATTCTGTAAATATCCAAAAACTAAATATAAAAATTTATGAGATAGATAAACAATTAGAGTTATTAACACTATATGAGATGTATAAACATGAAATTTAGTGAATATATGACAGAGTGGTTGTATGGTAAAGATGGTTACTATGCTACTTATAAAAATATTGGTAAAGAGGGTGATTTTTACACTGCGGTAAGCACAAGTAAGTTCTTTGGTGGGACTATTGCAAAACATATTATATCTTTAGTTGATGAAGGTTTTTTAGATAAAGATGGTACTATTTGTGAGATTGGTGCTCATCATGGTTACTTTTTAGCTGATGTATGTGAGTTTATATTTACTTTAAGACCTGAGTTACTTTCATCTTTGGAATTTGTAATAGTAGAGCGCTTTGATAATTTACAAGAGTTTCAAACAAACTATTTTCAAGAAAGTTTTGGAGAGGTTATAAAACTAACTCACTATAAATCATTAAATGAGATGAAACGAAAAAGTACTTTTTTTATAGCAAATGAGATATTTGATGCTTTCCCTTGTGAACTTTACTTTAAGGGTAAGACAGCACGTGTGGATGGACACAATGTTGAGTTTGATGTAGAAAATAGCTGGGTAAAAGAAAAGGCACAACGTTATCATAAAGATCGTGGTGAAATAGCAGTTGGTTATGAAGAGTTTGCTCGTGAGATGAGTGAAGCATCAGATAAGTTTGAGTTCATGAGTTTTGATTATGGTGAAATGCAAGCTAGACCTGACTTTTCACTTCGCGTTTATAAAAAGCATGAGGTTATCCCATTTTTTGATGAAGAGATAAAAAGAGATGAACTATTTGCAAAAACTGATATAACTTATGATGTAACTTTTGAGCATGTTAAAGATGCTTATGAAGAGTGTGGAGTTGAATTTATAGAGTTAAAAGCACAAATGACAGCACTTGTAAATATGGGTATCTTAGATTTATTAGAGATGTTAAAAGAAAATGTGGAAGATAAAATATATGAACAAGAGCTTCAAAAAGTAAAAGTACTTATTATGCCAAACTTTTTAGGTGAAAGATTTAAAATGGTTAGGTTTAGAAAAAAATAAACTATATAGGGGAGTGCATATATGAAATTTTTTTTATTTATAATATATTTGTTATCTGGTGTAAGTATATATGCATCCTTAGTTAATGATGGTTTTAAAGAACAACAAAATGGTAATTATAAAAAAGCAAGTGAACTTTATATAAAAGCTTGTAATAATGAAAGTGCTATTGGTTGTTATAGACTTGCAAATTTATACTTCTATGGTTTACATTTTAAACAAAGTAATAAAAAAGCTAGAAAATTTTATGCTAAATCTTGTGATGGTGGTATAGCTGAAGGCTGTCATAATTTAGCAGTATTTTATGAGTATGGAATTAGTTTAAAACTAGATAATAAAAAAGCAAGTCAACTATATGAAAAAGCTTGTAACTATGGATACCCTTTATCTTGTTATTATTTGGGAAATATGTACTATAGCGCTAAGGGTGTAAAAAAAGATTTAGATAGAGCAGTGTTAATTTGGGATGAGGCTTGTGATGAAAAACAGTTTTCTAGTTGTAATAACTTAGGTGTTATGTATAATTTAGGACTTCGGGTTCCAAAAAATCTCGCAAAAGCTAAGTTTTTATTTATAAAAGCTTGTAATGGCGGGGATAAGCAAGGGTGTGATAATCTTAAAAATATTTCTTCAAACTATAAAAATAAAACAAAAAAAGAAAAAAAGTTTTTAAAGTCTTGTTTTGAAGGTAGTATAGATGAGTGTAAAACGATTGGCTACTAGGTAGAGGACTCTTTTTTTAAAGAGACTCTATCATTTTAAGTAATTCTTCTGGTCTATTTGAGTTTTTAAGAGCATTTTCTCTTGTGATAACATTCTTTTTAAGAAGTTCTAATATTTCTACAGTTTGCGTAGTCATATTTGTTTCTCTTTGATTTAACTGCATTTGAGAGTAAAGTTGATGAACCTTGTCTTCTCTTATTAGATTGTTTATAGCAGGATTTGATATTAAAACTTCTTGAGTCGCAACTTTACCACCACCAATTCTAGGAATCAACGATTGTGATACTACTGCTAAGAGTGAAGTAGCAAGTTGTGCACGAATTTGTGCTTGTGCCTCACCATCAAAAACATCTATGATACGATTAATAGTCCCTGGTGCTGAATTTGTATGAAGTGTTCCAAATACTAAGTGACCAGTCTCTGCTGCTGTAAGAGCTGCACCAATAGTCTCTGCATCACGCATTTCACCGATTAGTATAACATCTGGATCTTGTCTTAGTGAGTGTTTTAAAGCCTCTGCGAAGCTTTTTGTGTCAGTACCAACATCTCGTTGAGAAAAAAGAGAGTTTTTGTTTTTATGGACAAACTCAACTGGATCTTCTATAGTAATAATATGCCGTCTTTCATGTATATTTATCTCATTTAACATAGAAGCTAGTGTAGTTGATTTACCACTACCAGTTGGTCCAGTTACAAGTATTAAACCGCGCTCTTTTTTTACAAGCTCTTTAAAAATAGGATTGTTGTTAAATTCATCAAGAGATGGAACAGTTAGAGGAATCATACGAAATGCACATGCAATTCCATAAATAGTACGATAATAGTTTGCACGAAAGCGTCCAACACCATCTAGCTCAAAAGAAAAATCTAACTCTAAATGATCTTCAAAAAGCTTTTTTTGTTTATCAGATATAAGAGAGTAAGACATCTCCTCTATATCGCTAGCTTCAAGGATTGGTAAATCAAGAGGTTTTAACTCTTTATCTATTCTTATCTGTGGTTCACTACCAACAACTAAATGTAAATCTGAAGAGCCATAGTGAAGAACACTCTTAAGTAATTTTCGTATATCAATAACTTCTCTTTTTTCTGGATCCATGAAATACCTTTAGTTGATTTTTTTACTACTCTATAATTTTTGGAACTATAAAGAAATGATCACCACTAAGTGGAGCATTTTTAATGATAGAATCGTTGATTTGACCATCACATGAAGGTGTGTCTTCACGAAGCTTTGTTGGTTCATTATTCATAGCAAATTTATCATCAACTCCATCAGTATTTAATTCAGCTAAGTTATCAACAAAATTCATTATTTCAGATAATTGTCCCTTGATCTCTTCTCTTTTATCATCACTAACTTTTAAAAATGATAATTTTTCTAACTTACTTAATAGTGCGTCATCTACTTGCATATGTATCCTAATAATAATTATTTATATGATTGTAACAAAAAAAATCTATTGATTTGATGAAACTTTAACAAATTATGCGATATTATTTTAAACTTTTTAAATTATAAGGATTTTTGTTGAGTTTAAAAGAAAATATTGATATGGTAAAAGAGGAACTAAACTCGGAAGAGAAGTTCTTTGAAAAAGCTGTTATAACTGAAAAATTTGTAAAAAAATATAAAAAATTAATTATAGGCTCTGTTGTAGCTGTTATAGTTTTAGTTGCAGGAAATATTGCTTATGGGATTAGTAAACAAAACCAAATCACTGCTGCTAATATAGCCTTAGCACAACTTCAAAAAGATTCAAAAAACTCTACTGCTTCAGTAGAGTTAAAAGCTTTAAGTCCTGAACTTTATGATGTTTGGGCTTTTTCACAAGCTATGGCAAATAAAGATTTAGAGACACTAAAAGCTCTTAAAAGTTCAAAAGCTCTAATAGTAAGTGATTTAGCTTCTTATGAAGTTGCACAAAATGAACAGAGTGTAGATAGTTTAAACAGCTATACTTTAAAACAAGGTGCAATTTTTAAAGATTTAGCATTAGTTCAAGCAGCCGTATTACTTATGAATGATAACAAACTTGATCAAGCTAGAGAAAAACTTTCAAGTGTATCTGCTAACTCTTCTTTAGCTAAACTAGTTCAAGCACTTCTTCACTATGGGGTAAAATAATTTTGAAAATATTATCTTTAACACTTATAACTTTAATCGCTCTTGTTTTTAGTGCGTGTAGCTCTAAAGAGGTTTTTAATCCTGACAATGTAAAAGATGATTGGGAATATTATGGAAGTATTGATGAACAAATCATAAATGTATCATCAAGTGCTGCACTTCTAGAAAATAGAAAAGTACTTGTTGGTTCTAAAGTTTTAGAAGTAAAAGTTCCAGAGTCTGAGAGACTACTTGGTTATAGTGATGGTTGGGTTTTAAGTTCAACTATTGATGGAGATTTGACTCTTCAGTTTTCAGCAGATAAATCTATGCAAAAAGTATTTAAACTTAAAAAAACAATAGCTAGTGCAAGCATAAAAGATGATACTTTGGCAGTTTTATTTAACGATAATGAGATGGCGATGTACTCGATCTCTACACAGGCTTTACTTTTAAAAGAACAAGGTACTGCACCAATCGTTGTAAACTCGAAGATAGTATCTCCACACTTTATGGATGACTTAGTTCTATTTTTTACACTTGATGGTAAAGTTGTAATCGTTAGTGTAGCTCAAAAGAAAAAGCTTCGTACAGTTATTGTTAGTTCTGAAGATTATTTTAACAATATCATTTACTTTAAAGTTGTAGATGGAAAGATTATCGCTGCAACTGGTCATAAGATACTTTCTATGAGTGAAAAAGAGTTAAGAGTTAAGTTCGATATTCGTGATGTTATTTATGACAATGGAAACATATACTTAACAACAAAACAAGGTGAAATAGTATCTCTTACTTCTGATTTACAACAAAATAAAAAGGTAAAATTTCCTTTTGCTCACTTTTTAGGACTTATAGCTACAAATGATAAAATATATGCACTTGAAAAAGAGGGTTACATCATAGAACTTTCAAAAGATTTACTAGAGTATGATATATACGATGTAGATGTTGAAGATGGTTATATATTTGTAGCTGATAAAGTATTTTATGTAAATGATGAGTATATTTCAGCTGAAAAATAATGTCAAACGAGCTTGAAGCTTTTTTAGAATACATAAGTGTTACAAAAGCACTTGGTAAAAAGAGTATAGAAGCTTACTCAAGCGATTTAAAACTAATAGAGGATGAGTTAAGTGATTCTCTGATTAGTTTAGATTCTTCTACACTCTTAAAACTACTTTCAAAGTATAAAAATAAACGGACACTAAATCGAAAACTTTCCTCTGTAAATGCTTTTTTTGATTTTTGCCATAAAAGCCATTTTTCACAAGATAAGACAAAATTTCAACTTTCAAAGATTCCAAAATTACTTCCAAAATTTTTAACTTACAATGAGATAGAAAATGGCTTAAGTCTTATTGATAGAACTTCGTGGATTGGTCTTAGGGATTATGCCCTTATACTTTTTTTGTATGCTACTGGTGCTAGGATTAGTGAGTGTTTATCTTTGCGTATAGAGGATATTCAAGATGATTGGTTGTATATTAGACATGCCAAAGGTGATAAAGAGCGTATAGTCCCTATAGCTCAAGTATCTAAGGATGCTATTATTGAGTATATGAAAGAGATGTCTGGTCATGAATATGTATGGTTAAATTATAAAGGTAATCAATTGAGTCGAATATCAGCCTATAAAATTACTCAAAAATATATGGGAGTTTCACCACATGTTCTAAGACACTCTTATGCAACTTCACTTATCAGTGGTGGGGCTGATTTGCGTGTAGTTCAAGAGTTACTTGGTCATGCTTCTTTGCTAACTACTCAAATATATACACATGTTCAAAAACAAGAGTTAAAAGATACAGTTGAAGTGTGTCATCCAATGGCGAGGTCATAAATGAAATTTAACGATATAAACAATAAGATATTTTCAAAACCATTTTTAATGTCTCTTTTTTTAGTTCAAAATAAATGGCACCAACATGGTGTACTTGTTCATACTCTAAGGGTAACTTATTGTTGTTTAAAAGGTGGAAATTTTAAATTTTTTGCAGCAGGCCTTTTGCATGATATTGGTAAACCTTTCACCGCTTTTGTAAAAGATGAAGAAGATATAGAGTATAATGAGTATAGTTTTACAGACCATGAAGAGAGGTCTTTCCAGATCATTAAAAACTGGTCTTTTGTAAGTGATTATACAAAGCAGATAGTTCGTTACCATTATTTGATTCGTGATATAAAGAAATCAAAAACTGAAGATCTAGAAAGATACAATGTTAAAAAAAAGATTTGGGATTCTTTAGATGAATCATTACAGAAAGATTTAGCAAAATTTTTAGTTTGTGATGATGAAGGTAAGGGTAAAAAACGGCGTTAATTTAACACAACTGTAACAATTTGTATATATAATTTCAAATATATATAAATAAAATAATTTGATTAATCAAATAAAAATATAAAAAAAGCTTGATTTTAGGAAAATAACACAATTTATGGAAACCATCAATATTTTAACAATAATTAGTATAGCTTTTCTTGGTTCATTTGGACATTGTGTTGGAATGTGCGGTGGAATTGTTTTAGCATATTCAACTATAAAAATAGAACCACAAAGTTCAAAAGTCTCAAAATCCACTGCACATCTTTTATATAATTTAGGTAGAGTTAGTACTTATTCGGTTCTTGGTGCAATTTTTGGAGCTCTTGGTGGAGTTGTAACTTTTAACAATACTGCAAATGGAGTTCTTTTAAGTGTAGCTGGTCTTGCCATGATTTTAGCAGGTCTTTCACTTATGGGAAAACTGAAATTTTTGACTTTGATAGAACACTCTTTTTCCTCATCATCTTTTTATAAGCAAAGATTTAAAAAGGTACTTCACTCAAAATCAAACTCAAGTTTTTACTTTTTAGGTTTGCTAAATGGTTTACTCCCTTGTGGTTTTGTTTACTTCTTCGCAATTACAGCTGCAAGTACAGCAAGTCCACTTTATGGTGCCTTAGTTATGGCAATATTTGGACTTAGTACTATGCCTGCAATGTTCTCTCTTGGATTTTTAGCAACACTTGGAACAGCAACTAGTTTTAGAAACATGATGATGAGTCTATCAGCTTTTGCTGTGATAGTTTACGGGGCTTATACAATCTACTATGGATACACTTACTTAATAAAATAGTTTAATCTTAAACTGCTATAATAAATATATAAAAAACTATAAAGAGTTATAATGAATATGTTTAATATGCCGGCAAAAAACTATGAGATGCTTGTTGGTTATGCAAGACTAGGTCTAGGTGAAAAGATAGATGATTTACCAGACTTTGAGAGTCATAATGACTATGAGATGAAGTTTGCTCGATATGAGGAGTATATGCTTCAAGAGCTTATAGTGTTGCGAGAGATAGGCTTTGATGGCTACATGCTTTTACTTCAAGATATTGTTAGAGTTTCAAGAGAAATTTCTGAGTATGTTCAATGTTTTGGTTCAATCACTAACTCTTTAGCTGCGTATGCTCTTGGCATAGTTGATAACTATGAGTTTAACGGTTTACAAAACTTTATAAACTTCACACCTTTTAGCAAAAATGTAAGGGTAAACATACTTATATCATCTTATGCTGAAAATGGTTGTTTGGGTTACGTTAAGCATAAATATCCAAACATAATCACTAAAATGAAAAGGCGAAGTATAATGTTCAATGATGAGCTTAAAATCAAGTTTATTGACCTTGATGTTGACGTCGAAGTAAATGAAGAAGACCTAAGTGAACTTACAAAACAACTTCTTAAAAATAACAAAATAATAAAATAGGACCACGATGAGCAAGACAGTAACTATCATAGACACATTTGGATTTTTTTTCCGTAGCTTTTATGCCCTTCCACAACATTTAAAAAACAAAGATGGCTTTCCAACAGGTCTTTTAACTGGTTTTACTAACTTTATATCAACCCTGCAAAAAGACCATGATAGTGATTATATAATATTTGCTATCGATACAAAAGGCGATACATTTCGTAATGAGATAGATCCAAACTACAAAGCGAATCGTCAAGCACCACCACCTGAACTTACAATGCAGTTACCGGTTGCTATAGAGTGGATAGATAAAATGGGTTATAAAACTCTTGGTATGAGTGGTTATGAAGCGGATGATATGATAGCAACAGTAGCACATCTTGCTCGTGAGAAAGGCTACAACGTTCGTGTAGTATCTCATGACAAAGACCTTTACCAACTTATAGATGATGGGAAAATTATCGTAATAGATGCGATTAAACGTAAAACGATGGATGAAGATGCTTGTTATGAGAAGTATGGTGTTACACCTAAGCAGTTTATAGATTACCAATCAATACTCGGTGATAGCGCAGATAATGTACCTGGTGTTAAGGGTATAGGAAAAGTTGGAGCTGAAAAACTTTTAAAAGAGTACGGCACACTTGATAATATTTATGAAAATGTTAGTGAAGTAAAGGGCGCCAACCAAAAGAAACTTATAGAGTGTAAAGAACAGGCTTATATGTCAAAAGAACTCGTAACACTAAAGCAAGATGTATTTAATAGTATTGACTTTGAAGAATACACTATGGATGTTGAACATCCATTTTTAAATATCTATGATGAGTTAGTTCAGTATGAACAAAATGCAGTTCTTCGTGTACTTAAAGCAAAAGGGCATGTGCGTGATTCACTTGATAGTTCTGCTTCGTACGGTGAAGTAAAAATTGTAGAGCCAGTTGTTAAAAAGCTGGACTTTAAAACTACACTTCTCACTGATGCAAAAGAGTTAAACAAGATTTTATCAACATTAAAAGAAGATACTATCATAGCTTTTGATACTGAAACAACAGGGCTTGACTATGAAAAAGACAAGCTTGTAGGTTTTAGTTTTTGTACTGATTTTACCGAAGCTTTTTATGTGCCTTTTGCTCACTTTTATCTTGGTGTTCCAGACCAAATAAGTGAAAATGATGCAAAAGCAGCTATGCGTAAAATCTTTAACTCTAGAGTAGTTGGACATAACATCAAGTTTGACCTTCATTTTGTAACAAGGTTTTTGGACAACGATGATTTAGATGTTTATGCTGACTCTATGATACTTGCTTGGCTTATAAATCCAGAGTCTGCACTTGCGCTTGATAAGCTTTCCGATAAGCTACTAGAACACACTATGGTTGCATTTAAAGATACGGTTAAAAAAGGTGAAACATTCGCTAGCGTTGAGCTAGAAGATGCTTGTGGATATGCAGCTGAAGATGCGTACATTACATTAAAGCTTTACCATAGATTTATAGAGACTTTAGGGCTTCAAGATGCAAATCACTTAGTTAAACTAGCAGATGAGATAGAGGTACCGTTTATAAAAACTCTTTTAGCAATGGAGAAAGAGGGTATCAAAGTTGATTCTGGCTTTTTAGAGAAGTTTTTAGTAGAGGTAAAAGATACACTAGCTGGTCTTACAAAAGATATTTACGCACTTGGAGGTAGTGAGTTTAATATAAACTCTACAAAACAGCTAGGTGTTATACTTTTTGAGACACTTGAACTCCCTGTTGGTAAAAAAACAAAGACTGGTTACTCAACAAATGAACAAGTACTTTCTGGTTTAAAAGATAAACATGAGATTATCCCAAAACTATTAGAGTATCGTGAGGTTTATAAGCTTTATTCAACTTATATAGAGCCACTTTTAAAATTATCAAAAGAGGATAAGAAAGCAAGAATTCATACTTCATTTATACAAACTGGAACTGCAACTGGAAGGTTGAGTTCTAAAAATCCAAATCTTCAAAATATCCCTGCAAGAACTGAACTTGGTCTAAAGATAAGAGAAGCATTTGTAGCAGATGAAGGTAAAAAGCTTATCGGTATAGATTACTCACAAATTGAGCTTAGGCTTCTTGCTCATTTCTCACAAGACTCAGTTTTACTTGATGCTTTTAACCATGACAAAGATATTCACCTTCAAACTGCCATAGCTCTTTTTGGTGAAGAGGACGCACCTAGTAAAAGAAGTGTTGCAAAGACTGTAAACTTTGGACTACTTTATGGGATGGGACAAAAGAAACTCTCTCAAACTCTCGATATTACAACTAAAGAAGCAAAAGAGATTATAGAGAAGTACTTTGAGAGCTTTCCAACGGTGAAAAGATATTTTCGCTCTATAGTAGATGGTTCAAAAGAGAATGGTTATGTAGAGACACTTCTAAAACGTAGAAGATACTTTGACTATGAAAATGCAGCACCAATGTTTAAAGCAGCTTACGAACGCGAGAGTGTAAACTCACTCTTTCAAGGAAGTGCAAGTGACTTAATAAAACTCTCGATGAATAAGATTGCTAAAATTATAAAAGATGAAAATTTACCTGCAAAAATGTTACTTCAAATCCATGATGAACTTATCTTTGAAGTTGATGAGGCTGAAGCAGAAGTTTTAGCGCAAAGATTTAAAGAGATTATGGAGAGTATTTATGAGCTTCGTAT
>CAZZAZ010000031.1:0-16487 GCA_964652355.1 uncultured Sulfurimonas sp.
GTTTTTATAGTGGAAGTATTGGTTACTTTGGTTTTGATGGAAATATGGATAGTGCTATAACAATCCGTACCGCAATGGTAAAAGAGGACAAAGTTGTCCTTCAAGCTGGAGCAGGAATAGTAGCTGACTCTGTAAATGAGTTAGAATATCTAGAAGTTGAAAATAAACTAGGTGCATTAATCCACTCATTAAAAGATTTAGATGCGTAAAATATTTTCTATCTTTGGTAACCCAGTATCTCATTCTCGTTCACCACTTATGCATAATAGTGTTTTTAAAACACTAAATTATGATGCATCTTATACTCGTACACATTTAGAAGATGGCTCAAAACTTCGTCAAACTTTTTTAGATTTAAAACTATCTGGTGCAAACATTACTGTCCCACATAAAGAGGAAGCTTTTAAAGCTTGTGATGAAGTTAAAGGCTTTGCACAAACTGTTGGCGTTGTAAATACCATAGTCAATGAAGATGGTAAACTGATAGGCTATAACACTGATGCTGATGGTTTTATGTATGCTATAAAAGAGTTTGGCTCTATAAAAAACATCTTAGTCCTTGGAGCTGGTGGGACTGCAAAAGCTCTTGTAAGTAGATTTTTACAAGATGATTTAAAAGTTACTGTCATAAATAGAAGCCAAGCAAGACTATCTTACTTCCAAGAGTTAAATACTCAAACTTTTACTTGGGATAACTTTAAGTGTGAGGATTATGACTTGGTTGTAAATACTACAAGTGCGGGATTAAAAGATGAAAATCTTCCAGCACCAAAAGAGTTAATAAACTTAGTTTTAAACAACACATCTTTTGTAGCTGATGCAATCTATGGAAAACTAACACCATTTTTGAAACTAGCAAAAGAAAAAGGTCTAACATATAAAGATGGCGCAGATATGCTTCTTGGTCAAGGTGTTTTAGCAAATGAACTTTTTACAAACTTTGCACTAGACAAAAAAGATATAACTTCAGCAATGGCAAAAAGCTTTTTACTTTAAAATCTTTAAACCTTTTTCGGACTAAAGATTAAAAGTAATACTGGTAAAAGCAATAAATCTGCTAAAATTGCCATAAACATAACTATCATAGTTAGCAAACCAAAGTAAATAGTTGGTAAGAAGTCAGACAAGATAAGTACAGAAAATCCTATCATAATAATTGTAGATGTGTAAAACATCGCACGACCAATACTTGCATGTGAGTTAAATATAGAAGTTTTTACATCAAGCCCCTTACTAATTTCCTCTTTAAATCTATGTATATAGTGTATAGTATCATCCACAGCAATACCAATACTTATAGCTGCAATAGTAATAGTCATCATGTCTAATGGAATCTTCATCCAACCCATAAAGCCAAAGATAACACTAACTGGAGTTATATTGGCAATAATTGCTACTATTGCAATTTTTAGATCTCTAAATAAAACTAAAAACATCAAAAATAGTATAAAAACTACTAAACCAATAGTTTGAATTTGAGACTTAAAAAGTGATTGAAGCATATTGTTATACATTACTAAAAGGTTTGAAAGACGATACTCTTCATACTTTGGATTTAACATCGTTTTTAAATCATTATTTATCTTTTTTATAAGTTCATTTCTTTGTAATCCTGGTAGAGAATCTATCACTCTAGTAGCAATTCGAACTTGATTATGACTTATATCTAGATATGGTGAAAGTATAATTTTCTTATATTCTTGAGGAAGTTCTTTATATATAAGGGCTAACATCAAACTATCTGCTTCTTTACCATCATTTAGTGTTTTTAAGATATCACCAACAGTTGCAAGAGATAGTACTTTTCCAATACCTTCAAGAGAATCCAAATAATCATGAACCTCTTTGATTTTTCTCATTTTACTTTGAGTAAACCAGTACTGCTCCTTATCTCCCTCATCCTCTTCAAACTCCTCTTCAAACTCATCAAGTTCATCATCACTTTCAATAACTTGTGCAGAACTAACTTCATCAGAATCTCCTTTAAATGTTATTACAACATCAAGTGGAGTTGTACCTCCTAATTTTTGGTCAATTAAAGCCATACCTTGATATATATAAGTATCTTTTTTGAAGTAGTCTATAAAGCTATTTTCAACTATAAGCCTATTTGCTCCAGTGATAGAGAAAAGTACAATAACTATACTTAAAAATATTATAGTTTTCTTATATTTATAAGCTACATTTGCTAGTTTTACAGTAACTCCACTTTCGTCTTTATCTGCTTCACAAACATCTGCTTTACCAAAAAATACTAAAAGGATTGGAAATAATATAAAAGTAATTAATAGTGAAACTACTATACCACCACTCATCATCCAACCAAAATTTATAACTGGTAAAATATTACTAAACATCAAAGAAGCGAAACCAGCAATGGTTGTAATAACAACAAAAAATGATGGCTTAGCCATAGATGTCATAGTCTCAACTATCAACTCTTGTTGTGAAAAATCTTCATTTTTAAATGATAACTCTTTATACTTTATCGTTAAGTGAATTATCAAAGATATATTCATAATAAGCTGAAGAGATATGAAATTTGATGAGACTATCGTTATCTCCATACCAAAAAAGCCAAGTAAGCCACTTGTAATAATTAGTGAAACTGCTGATATAAAAAGGGAGATAAATACCCATCTTTTTTGCTTTAAGAGTAAATATAAAATTATTATGAGTAGTAAAATTATCAAATATGAAAAAACTTTCAAATCATGTTTTACAAATTCTACAAGATCATCTGTAATCATATCAACACCACCAAGATGAAGGGTTACTCCATCATGATTTTTTTGGAACTTACTTAAAATACTCCTTAGCCTGAGGACAATTTTATGATTATTTTCACGCATTAAGTCTCTATACTCTTTTAACTGAACTCGTGCTATTTTTATACTATCTTCATCATTACTTTTTAGCGCATCTTTTCGTTTTTGCAGTAATGAAAAATATTTATCATCTATCTTTAAATTTACTAAGATTCCCGTAGTTTTGAAATCATCACTCACTAAGTTCTCTTTATAAATTGCACTATTTAAAAGCTCTTTTTTTACCAATGTTTTATTTATATCTGGTGAAAGAAGAGTGTTTACTCCACTGGATAGTTCTGACAATGGTTTTATAGGGGACTCTAAAAGTGGTACATTTACAATAGATGTAATAGAATCAACCATAGCTAATGTTTTAAACTTATCACTTAGAGATATAATATTTTGAATATTTTGTTCACTCAGTAGGTCATCTTTTATTGTATATGTTACAACAAAAAAGTCTTGTGTTTGAAACCTTGAAGTTATTTTTCTTGAAAAAGCCAAATCTTTATCGCCCTCAAGAAGCATAGTTTCAGATGAGGCATCTATCTCTAAATGAAATGTAAAAAACAACATAACAGCAGTAAAACTCATTAAAACTAAAAATATAAGTTTTGATGAGTTTAGTAAAAAATTATTATAAAAATTTTTTAGCATATAATATTATTGTTTTACTAACTCATCCATAAGTTGAGTTATAGTTTTTGTTTTTAAGAACTCTTTAAACTGTGCTTTATCAGCTTTTAAAATACTAACACCAATAATTTCAACATCATAAATCAACCATTTATCTTTATTTTCTTTTTGTTTTTTAGGTTTATAGTATTTATATTCAACCTTTAAGCTCTCATGTTTATCTATAACTTCTGTTTTAATAGATATACGATTTTTCTTCTGAGTTACTGAGAGAATCTCTATCTTTTGATCTTTATAACCATCTAACTTTTCAGAGTAAGATTTTTTCATTCTATTTACATAAAGTTCTACAAACTTATCTTGAGTCATTTTATCTAAACTCATCCAAGCTTTTTTACCAAGGCTTAATTTTGCCATAAGTTTAAAATCAAACATAGGGGTAAGCAACTCTATTATTTTAGAGTTTCTATCATCTTTTGATAATTCTTTATGCTGTACTACATCTAAAACTTTATCAAGCTTAGCTCTAAAGGCTTCTCTTATATCTGTCTCTTGACTAGCTATCAGATTATTTGTAAAAATAAATAGACCTAAAAATACTAAAATTATTTTAACTATATTCTTCATTTTATTCCTCAATCTCTCTTTGTCTTTTTTCTTCATATAACTCTCTCAAATAAGGATATAAATCTATAGCGTCTTCTCTTATATGATCATATGTAGTTTCATATAATGAGTACTTATTAACTTGTTCAATTGCTTTAACACCTAAGAAACCAGCCCATGTATCTGTTAAAGTAAACCAATCTCTATCTGTATAGTCAACAAAACTTACTACTGTATTTGGATAAATACTTACAACATCTCTAAGATTTGATGGCCCCCAAAGAGGAAGTACAATATGAGGACCGGAGCCAACTCCATAAAAGCCTAAAGTTTGACCGAAATCTTCATTGTGAGCTAACATTCCCATCTCAGATTTTGCAGGATCAAAGAAACCAGCTAATCCTACTGTTGTATTAACTACAAATCTTCCTGTCTCTTCAAAAGCATTGTGAAACTTACCCTGAAATATATTATTTACAAAACGCATAGGATAATAAAGATTTTTAAAAAACTTATCTATACTTCTTCTAACTTCTATATGTGTTATAGCTACATAACCACTATTGATTGGTTTTAAAACATTCATATACAGATCATCATTAAAATTTGTCATAACTTTGTTATACCCAGAAAATGGATCTGAAATCTTTTGAATCTCTAACTCAGAATCGAACTCTGCAAAATCATCATCCCCAAATAATGCTGCAACTAACACTAATAATACAAGCCACTTTTTCATCTAAACCCTTACTCTATCTTCAAGTGCCCTTGTTAAAGATAGTAAATCAATATTTTCTAAACTAACACCGGTTGGTACACCTTGTGCAATTTTGGTGTATTTTATACTAAATTGCTTTAATTTATCTTCAATATATAAAATTACAGCATCATTTGCTATAGATGGGGTTAAAGCAAACACTATTTCTTCAATTCCATTGGCTACAACTTTTTCTAACATTACTACATCTAACATCTCTAAGGAGTCTAGAACAAAATATTTTCCATCAAAAAGGCCATTTTCTTCTAAAAGTAGTATATCTTTTGCATTTTCAACTATACAAAGAAGTGATTCATCACGAGACTCATCGCAACAGATGAAACATAAATCATCTTCACTCATACCACCACATGAGCTACAAATTCTTAAATTACCAAGAGCATCTTCTATTGCATTTGATATTTTCATACCTACAAAACTATCTTTCATAAGCATAAAGTATGCAAGTCTTGTAGCTGATTTTTTACCAATAGTTGGTAACTCTTGTAAGACCTCTACCAGCTTATCAAACTTATGAAGTTTTCTCATTTATTACCCTCTTCCTTTGGCATAAATATCCAAAGACTTAAATCTGATTTTAACATACCAGCACTCTCTTTAGCTTGCTCGCCATAACCAAGAAACATATCAGCTCGAACAGAGCCTTTTATAGCCCCACCGGTATCTTGTGCCATTACCGTTTGACTAATTCTTTTTCCATTAATAGTTGAATCTAAATATAACATAGTCCCTAATGGTATGTACTTTCTATCTACTGCTATTGAGCGTAATGGAGTTAATTCTAAACCAAGAGAACCAGTAGCTGATTTTGATCTTTTAGCAAAAAATACAAAAGATTTATTATAGTTTAAAACTTCATCTAATTTATTTGGGTTTTCTTTTAAATATTTTTTTATACTTTGGAGTGAAATATCCTCTTTTTTTATAGCACCTATAGAGATTAAGTATTTTCCAATGGAGTTATATTTATGTCCATTTTGATTTGCATAACCTACAAAAATAGTTTTACCATTATCTAATAATACACGTCCAGATCCTTGGACCTCTAAAAAAAACAGATCTATTTTTGAATCTGTATAACAGATTATATTTGCATCTATTTTATTGCTATTTATCTCTGCCCTTGAAAAATATGGTACTAATTTTTGTCCAACAACTCTACCACGCAATCTATAATTTTTTAGTTCAGGATATATAGAGCTTAAATCAACATTTACCAAATTATTTGGCTTTTCATAGATAGGATAGATATATGGATACTTTTTTGTTAAAGAACCCTTCAAACTAGCTTCATAATAACCAGTTAATAAATTTTTATCACTAATGATTTTATATACTTCAAACTCAGATGAAAAGAACTTTTTTGAATCTGTTATATCTTTTGCTTTTTGACATAAATTTTTATATATTTGTTTAGTTTTTTTACTTTTGCAAGAGTTTATAAATGATTTTATAGCTTTATCATAATCTTCCAGCTTATAGTTTGGAAGATCATCTATACTAACTTTTAAAAGTTTTGTTTGAGATAATGTTTTGAAACTTGGCTCTGGTTTTTTTGAACAAGATGTAAGAAAAACAATGACACTAATAGTTAATAAAATATATTTCATAAAGGAGATTATACAGATTTAAATTTAAAACGATATAATTGCAAAAAATATATATGGGAATAGTAAAAAAACATGCAAGATTTAAGCTATTATGAAATATTAGAAGTATCGAGAGATGCTGACAAAACAACTATTAAAAAAGCTTACAGAGCTATGGCGAAAAAGTATCATCCAGATAAAAATCCAGGCGATGAAGAAGCTGAACACAATTTTAAACTTTGTAATGAAGCCTACCAATGTTTAAGTGATGATTCACAAAGAGAGACTTATGACCGTTATGGTAAAGAGGGTCTTCAAGGTATGGGCAGCAGTCGTTCTTCTGGTGGTTTTGATGATTTAGGTTCAATGTTTGAAGAGATGTTTTCAGGTTTTGGTGGTGGGGGAAGATCTCGCCGCCAAAATCCAGCAGATATGGAGAAATACCCTCTTGATATGAACATAGATATGCACCTTAGTTTTAATGAAGCTATATTTGGTTGTGAAAAAGATATAAAGTTTACTTATAAAAATACTTGTAAACCTTGTAAGGGTACTGGTGCAAAAAATGGAAAACTTTCCACTTGCAAACAGTGTAAGGGTCAAGGTCAAGTTTTCATGAAACAAGGATTTATGACCTTTTCTCAAACATGTCCAGTATGTCAAGGTACGGGAAGTGCTCCTGCTGATAAGTGTAACGAATGTAATGGTAATGGTTATAAAGAAGAGACTGGAAATGTTACTGTAAAGGTTCCAAAAGGGATTGATGAGGGTAATCGTTTAAGAGTTAGTGGACAAGGAAATATTGGTAAAAGAGGTACTCGTGGGGACCTTTATGTCACTTTTTCTGTAAAACCAGATAAGCATTTCATAAGAGAGGGCAATGATGTATATATTGAAATCCCAGTCTTTTTCACACAAGCTGTAACTGGAGATACGTTAACTATACCATCCCTTACCGGCGAGTTAGAATTAAAACTAAAAGTTGGAACTAGAGATAAACAACAGTTTACTTTTAAAAATGAAGGTATTGATGATGTTCACGGTCATGGAAAAGGTGACTTTATTGCTCAAGTAAATATCACTTATCCTACAAAACTTTCAGATGAACAAGTTGAGTTACTAAATAAACTTCAAGGCTCATTTGGGATAGAGGAATCTAAACCTCATGAAGGTGTACTTGACTCTGCGATTGACAAAATGAAAAGTTGGTTTAGCTAAATTAGAAAAGTTATGTTAAACTTCTTCTAATAACAAATTTTAAAAACTGTGAGCCATTTATGAATAGAAATCATCTTAAAAATCAACTCTCTAACTTAGCACTATCTATGTTTAGAAAGGATTTTTTTGGTATCTATCATGGTTCTATATCAGCAAAGACAGAATCAAACCGTTTTATCATTAACACAAAAGAAGCAATTTTTGATGATATTGGTGAAAACAACCTTATAGAACTTTATTTTAAAAAAGATTATAGATGGAATCAGGCTAGTATTGACTCTAGTATCCATTATAGTATATACTCTCAAATATCAGATGCAAAGTTCATATGTTTTTCAATGCCACCGTTCACTACTGCATATTCACTTGAACATAATGTGATTTCCCCAAAAGATTACTTTGGATATAAAGCCTTTGGTAGTATTGAAATAGTTGATCCAAAACAGTTTGATGACTGGTACGATAGAGCTAGTAGTGAAATAGCTTATTACTTTCAAAGTAAAAAAACTGATATTATAATTATACGAGGATTTGGAGTTTATACTTTCAACAGAGATTTACATGAGATGGCAAAAAAATTAGCAATACTTGAAAAATCTGCAAAAATATTAATGATGGAAGACAGTTCAAAAACTGACTTCCATTTTGACTAACCTAGAAGTTTTATAGCCTCGTAAGCTACATCAAACATCTTATCTAACTCTTTACTTGTTATCGTATATGGTGGCATAAAGTACACAACATGACCAAGTGGCCTTAGCAATACTCCATTATCTAAACCATACTGATAAACCTTCAGCCCTATTCTATCTTCAGACTTATACCCTTTAAGTTCAAGTGCGCAAACCATACCAGTTTGTCTAATGTTATGAACATTTTTTAAGTCTTTAAATTTTTCCAGCTTTTTAGCCATATAGACAGCTGTTATTTTATTATTTTTAATAACATCATCATTTTCAAATATATCTAGCGTCGCATTTGCGGCAGCACAAGCAAGGGCATTTCCAGTATATGAGTGAGAGTGTAAAAATGCCTTATGCTCATTATAATCACAATAAAATTTAGCATAAATTTTGTTTGATGTTAAAACAACAGAAAGAGGTAAATAACCACCTGTCAAACCTTTTGAAAGCACTATAAAGTCTGGTGATATTTTGGCTTTTTCACAGGCAAACAACTCCCCTGTCCTACCAAAACCAACCATAACTTCATCAGCTATTAGGTGAACATCATATTTCGTACAAGTTTCACGAACTCGAACTAAGAATTCCTCATGATACATGTGCATATATCCCGCACCTTGTATAAGAGGTTCTAATATAATTGCTGATATATCATCAGACCTTTGCTTACACAGATTTTCAAACTCTTTTGCAGCCTCTAGCGCTGATTCTATACTCATATCTTTTGGAACTGGCGTTTGAATTGTTTCTAAAAGTAATGGTGCATAAGTATCTTTATAAAGTTCTACATCACCAACACTCAACGCACCAATAGTTTCACCATGATAAGAGTTTTTAAGAGATACAAAAATATTTTTCTTCTTACCATTATCCATCTTGCCATCATTTTTATGTGCGTGAAAACTCATTTTAAGAGCTACTTCTACAGCTGATGAGCCATTGTCTGCATAAAAACATTTGTCTAAATTTTTTGGTGTTAACTTTACTAATCGTTCAGAAAGTATAACAATCTGCTCATGCGTAAAACCTGCTAATATAACATGTTCAAGCGTGTCTAGCTGTTTTTTTATTGCTTCGTTTATATACGAGTTAGTATGTCCAAACATATTTACCCACCAAGAACTTACAGCATCTATATAAGTATTTCCTTCAAAATCTTCTAAATAAACTCCATAAGCTTTTTTTATTGGGATTAAAGGAAGAGTTTCATGATCTTTCATTTGAGTACATGGATGCCACAGAACATCTAAGTCTCTATTTTTTAATGATTTATTATCCATACTATTTTTTATACTTTGCTTCGTACTCTTCACTAAAGGATAAGTTTGTACATGAAAGGAGACCATAGAGTTCCATATCTACACCACTAACATCACATATTTCAGCACCATCTTTATCTAAAAATATAAACTTTTCAAACTTATGATCAGCCTTTTGAATGTACTTTGAATACACAACAAAATGAGCATCATTTAAGGCAGGAATTTTACTACAAGCATCTTCATATTTTTCACAAGTTTTTTCAATTCTATTGATTTCTAAAACATCAGACTGTATAGTATTTAACAATACTTTAGGTAACTTTGGTAGCTCTTTTTGTATGTCTGCGTATTTTTCAACTCTATGCATAACAATTCCTTTATTTACTATCTTTAGTGATTTTACAATTATTTATTTTACATACATCTTAAATTGATTTTATAGCTACTTTATCAAGGTTTAATACGAATTTACATAGAATTACAAACAATTACGCAAATAACAAACTTAAAGGTACTAAACTAAGATGATTACATGGATGCAAAGACATAAAAGATATTTAATAATTACAATCTGGATATCAACAATAGCTTTTGTTGGAGCAGGTTTCGTTGGTTGGGGACAATACTCTTACGGAGATAAGGCTGGAGCAGTTGCAAAAGTTGGAAATGTAGATGTAACAATGGGTGAGTTACAAAAATCTTACTCAAATCTTTACAACCAATATGCTCAAATGTTTCAAGGTAACTTTGATGAGGAAAAAGCTAAAAGTTTTGGCCTTAAGTCTCAAGCTTTAAATCAACTAACACAACAAGCATTGATCCTAAATCTTGCCGAGTCGTATAGTTTAGAAATTTCAGATGCAGAATTACTAACAGAAATTAAAACACAAAAGTATTTTTTCAAAGATGATGTCTTTAACAAAGAAATATATAAGTCAGTTTTATCTAAAAATAATTTGAGTATAAAAGAGTATGAGGATAATGTTAAAAAAGAACTATTAATCAAAAAAACTCTTATGCTTCTTCCAGTTAAGGCAAATGAAAATGAATCAAAAATTTTTAATACTGCTATAAATATAGCTGATAAAATAAACTATAAAGTTTTAAATAGTAAAGATATAAATATTGATACTTCAGATGAATCTATTAAAACTTTTTGGGAGGCTAGAAAACAAGACTTTATGACTGCTGTATCTTATGATGTAAAATATATCAAACAAATGAAAGTTTCTAAAGAGTATGATGAAGCTAAATTAAATGAATACTATAAGGACAACCGTACACACTTTAAAGATGAAGATGGAAGAATCTTAACTTACGATGATGCTAAATCAAAAGTAATTAATGAGTTGAATGAAAAAGAGACGAAAAAAGAGGCTCTTCGTTCATACATCGCTTATAAAAAAGATAAACTTTCAACTGATATTAAAATAGAATCAGCAACTATCTCTTCGATAAACAACCCTTTTACATCAGAAATATTAGAAAAAGTATCTGCACTTACTCCAGCATCTCCATTTTTAAAACCTATCCTTGTAAATGATGAATATTTTACTTTTAAACTTTTAAAAGCTAATCCATCTCAAACCAAATCATTTGAAGCAGCAAAATCAAGCATACTGCCTATCTATATAAATCATCAAAAAAATACTAAATTAATAGAGTTAGCAAAAAAATCTATTGATTCTTTTGTTGGCGAAACAAGTGAGTTTATAACAAGTAGAGATGCTATAAAACTTACTAAACTAGAGACTACTGATGCGAATGAATTTTTACAAAATTTATTTTTATCTCAAAATAAAAAAGGGTTTGTTCAACTAAAGAGTGGAAATATAGTTTTATATAATATATTGGAACAAAAACTGCTTAAGATGGACAATACTGATAGTAGTAAAGAAATCGTAAGATTAAAAAGTGCAATGTTTAACGAAGGTCTAATTAAAAACCTTCAAAACAAGTACAAAACAGAGATATTTATTCAAGGACTCTAAGTTGAGCAAAACTGTTTTAGCCATTGATATTGGCTCTACAAAAATATGTGCAATCATTGCTGAGATTGGTAATGACAACTCCATAGCTATAACAGGCGCTGGTACTTCTAAAGCTCAAGGGCTTAAAAAAGGAAGTATAACAAACATAGACCTAGCTTCTAAATCAATCAAAGTTGCATTAGACGATGCAAAAAGAGTATCTGGAAGTGATGTTAAAACTGCTATTGTTTCAATCTCTGGAGCATATACAAAAAGTTTAAACTCCAACGGAATTGTAAATATTCAAAACAAAGAGATTAGTTTCAAAGAGATAGAACGTGTTATGCAAACCTCTCTGTACAATGCTAATATCCCTGCCGAATACGATGTGCTTCATGCATTACCTTTTAACTTTAAAGTTGATGATCAAGACAATATTGAAGATCCACTTGGAATGAATGCTTCTAGACTTGAAGTTGAAACGCACATAATAACTACTCAAAAATCAAACCTAAATAATCTTAAAAAAGCTGTGCGTGGTGCTGGAGTTGAAGTTGAAAATGTAGTACTAAATGGTTATACATCATCAATCGCTACACTAAATGAAGATGAAAAAGAGTTAGGCGTAGCAGTCATAGATATGGGTGGTAACACATCAAATGTAACTATACATGCTGGTAACTCTATACGCTATAACGAGTTTTTAGGTGTAGGTTCAAACCATGTAACAAATGACTTGTCAATGGCTCTTCATACACCTTTAAATGTTGCAGATAACGTTAAACTTCAATATGGTTCACTTTTAACACAATCAAATGAACTAATAGAACTTCCTGTTATCGGCGATGAAGACACTACCCATGAAGTATCTCTAGGTGTTGTAAACAGTGTTATATCTGCTAGAGTTGAAGAGACTTTAATGATACTATCACAGTTTATTGATAACAGCGGATTAAAAGAGCAAATGGGTGCCGGTGTTGTTCTAACTGGTGGTTTTTCAAGAATGGAAGGGATACGAGATTTAGCAATCGCTATCTTTGGTTCAATCCCTGTTCGTTTAGCAAAACCAAAAGAAACAGATGGTCTATTTGACAATCTTCGTTCAGCTGAGTACTCATCAGCTATTGGTCTTATTATGTATGCAGCTGGGGCATATACACCATATGAGATAGACGTGAACAAAAAAGTAAGACATATAAATGAAACTCCAAGTGAGCAAAGTAGTGTTGACTTTGCAAGTGAAAAGAGTATTCCAACTCCACCTGCTCAAACAGATGAAGTTAAAAAAGAGAAGATGATTTCTCTTGATGCAAATAAAGAGAAAAAGAGTGATGAGGCTGGAAGTCTTAGTAAATTTTGGAACTGGGCTACGCAGTTATTTTAAAGGGGAATAAAATGGAACCATTTTTAGTTGAAGAAGCAAGTAATATTAACGGAGCGAGAATAATAGCTGTTGGTGTTGGTGGCGGTGGCGGTAACATGATTGGTCATATGATCAGAGAAGGTGTTACCGGTATTGAGATGATTATGGTAAATACTGATGCTCAAGTTTTAAATGAGGCGGTAAATGCATCTAAAATTCAAATCGGAACAAAACTAACTAAGGGTCTTGGTGCAGGCATGAAGCCTGAAGTTGGTAAAGACTCAGCATTGGAAAACTATGATGATATTCGTGCAGCCTTAGAGGGTGCAGATATTGTATTTATCTCTGCTGGACTTGGTGGTGGTACTGGAACTGGTGCTGCTCCTATTGTTGCTCAAATTGCAAAAGAGCTTGGTGCCTTAACTATCGCTATTGTTACAAAACCTTTCATGTTTGAAGGTAAGAAAAGACTTAAACTTGCTGAAGCTGGCCTACAAGAATTAAAAGCTGCGAGTGATTCTATTGTAGTTATTCCAAATGATAAACTTCTTTCAATTATTGATAGAAAATTAGGTGTAAAAGATAGCTTTAAAATAGTAGACAGTGTTTTAGCTCAAGCAGTTTCAGGTACATCTGGTGTTATTCTTTCATCTGGTCAATACGACATAAACCTTGACTTTGCCGATTTACAAACTGTAATGAACCATCGTGGTATGGCACTTATGGGTGTTGGTGAACATGAAGGTGATAACGCTGCTTATGAAGCGGTAAAAGCAGCAATAGAGTCTCCACTACTTGACAATATGTCAATAAACGGAGCGATGGGTGTACTTGTTCACTTTACAATAAACCCTAACTTTGGACTTATGGAGATTCAAGAAGCTATGAATGTAATCCATGAGAGTTCTCATGATGATGCAGATATCATTTTTGGTACATCTACTGATGAAAATTTAGCCCAAGATTATGTAAAAATTACAATCATTGCTACTGGTTTTGAAAAAGAGTTAAACGAAGGTACAAATAATTCTGACTTTGTTTCTGAGACTCCTGCTCCAAGAGCTGTTATTCGTCCACGTTTAGTTGTTGGTGGAGAATTAGATAGTGATTATTTAGATATTCCTGCATATATGAGACAACAACAAGACTAATTATTGACCCCTTAAGTCTTAGCTATTTGATTTTTAATGTATAATACATTTAAAAAGAGAATAGCATGACAAAACTACTTTTAACCATTACCTTTTTACTTACGACTATTTTTGCCTCTGAAGCTAAAATGCAAAGCAGAGAACTCCCAACTAGAGATATGAAATCTCAAAATACAACAATAGCTAAACTAGCAGCAACTGAGATGTCAAAGTCATTACCACACAAGGTAGATAAAGTTACAACTCTAATGATTATTAAATCAAATGGTGCAAGCTTAGAATACATTTATGAAATAGACATCTCACCAAAAAGTGATAAAACAGTGCAAGAAGAAGATCATTCCCGTATGGAGAAAGCAATTATCAAAGGAACGTGTAAGAGTTCTAAAAGATTTTTAGAAGCTGATATATCACTTATTTATATTTATAACAGTGCAACAACAAAAGATGAACTTTTTAGATTTAATGTTAATCAAGAAAGTTGTTTTAAGCTTTAACTATGACACAGGCTACTATTTCTATAAAAACTATTTTTGCATCTCAAGATTTCTTCTCTAAACTAAATGCAAAACAAATAGACTCAATAGCCTCTATATCTTGTATAAATAACTACTCTAAAGATTATATAGTCCATTACGAAAAACAAACTAACTCAAACCTACTATTTTTAGTATATGGAGAAGCGAAAGCTTATAAAATTGATAAACATGAAAATGAAATATTTTTATATAATATTTATAAAAATTCTTTTATTTCTGAAATTTCCAATATTAATAGTACGCAAATAATATCTTTTTCAAATGTATCACTTATGGAGAACTCTCAAGTTTTAAGTATAGACTATAAAAAATTCAAAGAACTATTTTTAGATACAAATATACTGCATAATGAATTTATGTCTGAAATCATTTCAAAATCAAATCAACTACGAAACTTAGTCAACAGAGAGTTTATCTTTGATGCTGTTGCAAAAGTAGCTATGATGTTAGACTCTGATTTAGATATGTTTAACAAACTAAAACGAACTGAAGTATCTCTTATGCTTCATATTCAACCAGAGACCCTTTCTCGTGTTTTAAATAGACTTAAAAGAGACCAAATAATTGAATCAAAACAGGGTAAAGTATCTATTTTAAATAAACTCGCACTTAAAAAAATATTTGAGGAATAACATGAAAACAGTAAAATTAATCATCCTTTTAATCTTTGTTCTTTTTGTAGCTTTAGCTTTTACATTTAGTAAAACATCTCAACAAAATAATGCTCAAGATAAACTACTAAATATCATAAATGAGCAAAAATCATACACTCAAACTATCTCTAAAGATATATTTTACATATATAAGAATAAAACTAGTGATACTAAAAATCTTGATATAACTATAGATAATTTTTTAAAAAACTTAAAAAATAAAGAGATAATTTTACAAAATGTTAATTCTAAAAAAATTTACTCTAAAAGTGAGTATATTATAGAGCTATGGCAAGATTTTTTTAAATCTGTAAAAGAGTTTAAAAAACTTCATAGTATCGCTTCTATCTACTCAGATATAATATTAAAAGATATAGTTAGAGATATTTACAACAAAAATATAAACTTAGTTTCTGAATTTAACAAACTTATTAAAATACAACAACTTCACTACGATGAAAAGTTAAATACTTATAAATACTTACAATATATAATACTTATTCTTCTTCTCTTTTTTCTATACTATTTATTTATTCAGATGAAAGATAACTTGACCTTTATGCATAAATTTTTAAACAACTCTAGTAAGATTATTTCTAACTCAAGTATACAAAATTTAGAACCAATCAATATACAGACTTCAAACACACAAACAATTAAAGCTACTAATAATTTCAACCTTTTAGTTGATACCATAAACACATCAGTAAACCAATCTAGCGCATCATTACAGCATAGTTTAAAATCTTTAGAGATACTTGAAGAACATATAGAACAACTATTTGACTTGATATCGCAAATGAAAAATGATAAGAACTTAGATAATGAACTTACAAAAAAAGAGGATGCTGTAATACAAGCTCTTGAAGAGATTACATCAAGTTCACATAAACTTAGTAGTCTAAAGATGTCTCTAGATAATCTAATTACTCACTCTAAAACCAATTAAACTTAAAAAAGTAAATTAATTTATTTTTTTGACTATGGTCAAATTTTCAAACATATAAATATCATAATATACAATGTTAGTAAAAATAAGGAGAAGAGAATGAGTAAACATTTTAGTAAACTTGCAACTCTTGTTTTAGGAGCTTCACTTGCTACTACTGCCGCAACTGCTGGTGGTGAACTGCAAAAAGTAATGAAAGCAAGAGGACTTAGCGAATTAGACGTAATTCGTGCTGCAAAAACTTACAACCCTACTGGTGGGCGTGATGAGTTTGTTGTAT
>CAZZAZ010000032.1:0-9644 GCA_964652355.1 uncultured Sulfurimonas sp.
GGGGACTTGGTTGGGAAGTATGGTTAAATGGTATGGAAGTTACTCAGTTTACTTACTTTCAACAAGTTGGAGGGATAGAGTGTAATCCTGTTGCTGTTGAGATAACTTATGGAACTGAAAGACTTGCGATGTATCTTCAAGGTGTAGATAATATTTTTGATATTGTTTGGAATGAAGATAAAGATGGTAAAAAAACATACTATAAAGATGTCCATAAAGAGAGTGAAATTCAGTTTTCAAAGTATAACTTTGAAGTAGCAGATACTGATATGTTATTTACAGATTTTGATGCAAAAAGCAAAGAGTGTTTAAGTGCTATTGAAGCGGGACTTCCTCTTCCTGCATATGATTTGTGTATGATGGCTTCAAACACTTTTAATGTACTAGACGCAAGAAAAGCAATCTCTCAAACTGAAAGACAAAACTATATACTTAAAATCCGTGAGCTTTCAAAAGCCTGTGCAGAGCTTTACAAGGCTCAAGAGCCTGAAAGAATTAAAAGAGTTCAAGGCTAACTTTGAGCACTACACTCATCGGTCAAATTGATAAAGTTCTTTTTGAAGATGAAGGATTTTTTATAGCAGTTCTAAAAACTGGTGAAAAGATCTCTGGTTCCTATCACGAGAGCGAAGTTAAACATCTAAAAGATTCAGCTATAACGCTTAGTGGCTTTTGGGATGAACATAAAAAATACGGTAAAACTTTTAAGTTTGACTCTATAAAAGTAAATCAAAATCAACTATTTTTCTTCTTAAATAAAATTGTAAAAGGTTTTACAAAAAAGTTATCATCAGAACTCATTGAGCATTTTGGAAATGATGGTTTAGTAGATATTTTAGACAACAACATAGAAAAACTTTTAGAGTTTAATGGTATAAAAGAAAAACGTCTCAAAAAGATCCAAACATCTTGGAAAAAGTTTCGCTCTATGCGTAAACTTGGAGAGTTTCTTTCACCGTATGATGTAAGTCAAGCTCTTCTTATTACTATCTCAACCGCTATGAAAGATGTAGATGAGCCATGCACAAAGATAAAAAATAACCCTTATATACTTACCAATATATCTGGCATTGGTTTTAAAAGAGCTGATGAGTTAGCCCTAAAAATGGGTCTTGGTTTTGAGGATGAAAACCGTATATCTTCGGCAATGGATTTTGTTTTACTTAACTACTGTGAACAACAAGGTAACTCTTGTGTAGCTAAAGAGATACTCTTCTCCGGACTCAATGAGCTTCTAGGGTTTGCAGGTAAAAATAACCTTTATGAAGCAGCGCTTGTAGAGAGAGTTGGTGAAGGAAGTATAGTTATCATGAAAAATGATAGAGTTTCGCCATCTAGACTTTACGATAGTGAAAAGTTTTTGTATGATGATTTTAAACTTCGTGCCAAAAAAGATTCTGGTGGTTTTGTAAAAAATCTTGATGAGTTTTTAAAAGACAAAGAACTGAAACTTGGAGACCAACAACGCGAGGCAGTTGAAAAAGTAAACAACGGAGCTTCACTTCTGTTTTTAGTTGGTTATGCGGGAACTGGTAAAAGTACAACTTCAAAAACAATATTACAACTCTTAAACACTAGGTATGATGAAAAAGAGATTATGACTTGTGCCCTTAGTGGTATAGCCTCTCAGCGTATCTCAGACACTACCGGTTTTGAATCAGCGACTATACAATCACTTTTAGTAAAGTATGAAGATCGGGATCATTTTCCATATTCTGTTGTACTGATAGATGAAGCTTCTATGATAAACTCTTCATTGTTCGCAAGATTAGTTCGTAAAATCTCTAATAAGGCTATTTTGATTGTTGTTGGTGATGATGCACAGCTTCCACCAATTGGAGCGGGTAATGTTTTATGTGATGTATTAACATTAGAATTAGCTCCAATTGTAAAGCTTACAAGGATATATCGGCAGAATGAAGATCAAGCTATAACTTTTATAGCAAATAATATAAGAAAAGGTGAAATACCAGCATATAGGGAGCAGTATGAGGACTTTGAGTTTATAGATATTAGTATACAAAACTATTATTCTTTAAAAAATCAGCTTCCGCAAAATAAATTACATGATTTAAGAGAAGATAATGCTACTCAAATTGTGACGCAAATAGTTTTAAAAGTTGTGGATTCGATAGAAAAAGCTAGACTTAGACTAAATAACAAAGAGATAAAAGAGTATCTAAACTACTTTCAAGTTATAACACCAATGAAAGGTGGAACGTTAGGTTCAAATAATTTAAACAAAGTTTTGCAAGAGTACTTCAATCCAAATCCTAAAAAGTGTGTAAAACGAGGAGACATAGAGTTTAGGCTTATGGATAAGGTTGTTCATACAAAAAATGAGAACATGACTTCATGGTCAAGTGAAGGTTTTAAAACTGGTGAAGACTCAAACCAAAGAAGAATTTTTAATGGCATGAGTGGTCTGCTTTTTAAAATTGATGAAGATGAGTCTCAAGTTTTTGTTTTTTATCCAAATGAAGATGTAGTTGTCCAGTACGAGTATGAAGAATTGAAGTCACATCTTATGCTATCTTACGCTTTAACAATTCATAAAGTTCAAGGTATGGAGTACGATATTGTAGTTATTCCTATGACATTTTCTCACTTTATTATGCATAATACTAAACTTATCTATACAGCAGTAACTCGTGCAAAACATAAGTGTATTATAGTTGGTGAAAGTGGAGCTTTTGAATCTGCTTGTAAAAAATTTGAAGTTACAAGACGAGATACGGTATTATTAGAGTTATAAACTAATACAAGGTTTTTGATATGTTAGATTCGATACTTTTGAGTATTGCAAAAGCAGCAATACTTAGTAAATTTAGTGATTATACTTTTGATAAAACAAAACTTCTACAAGAGTACCCATACTTAGATGAAGATGGTGCAGTATTTGTAACATTAAATAAAAACAATGATTTACGAGGATGTATAGGCTCACTAGTAGCCCATAGAAAATTGTTTGATGATATAGTGCATAATGCTATCTCTGCAGGTTTTCATGACCCTAGATTTACACCACTAAGTGCAGATGATTTAAAAGATTTACAATTAGAGGTCTCATTACTTTCACCATCAGTTGAACTAAAGTATGAAGATTATGAAGATTTAAAGCAAAAAGTGAAACCATTTGAAGATGGGTTGATTTTGAAACATAGTCAGTATCAAGGCACTTTTTTACCACAGGTTTGGGAACAACTACCAACACCTGAGCTTTTTTTAAATCATTTAGCTCAAAAAGCTGGAGCTTTACCAAATATATATAAAGAACATCCTAGTATTTATAGATACAAAGTTGATAAAATCTCGGAGAAGTTTGATGCAGTATTACCATTATAAAAATGAAGAGGAGATCGTATGTCTCTTATGTAAGCACTATTGTAAACTCCATAGTGGTCGTGCTGCAAAATGTGGAGTAAATTATAATGAAGATGGAAAACTTGTTAACAAGGTTTATGGTTATCCAGCAGCTTTAAATTTAGACCCGATTGAGAAAAAACCACTTTACCATTTTTTACCAAAAACAAAATCTCTATCTTTAGGAACAGTTGGTTGTAACTTTCGTTGCCCTTTTTGTCAAAACCACACAATATCTCAAACTTCACTTGTAAAACAAGATAATTATTATTCGCCACAGGCGATAGTTGATTTGGCATTAAGGCATGGAGCTGAGTCTATCTCTTATACTTATAATGAGCCAACTATTTGGTATCCGTATGCTAAAGATATTGGAGTTTTAGCAAAAGAGGTTGGGCTTAAAAATGTATTTGTCTCAAGCGGGTATGAGTCTGCCGAGGTTTTAGAAGATATGAAATCTTGGTTAGACGCTATCAATGTTGACTTGAAAAGTTTTTCTCATGAGTATTATAAAAAAGTTTTAAAAACAGAGTTGGATGGAGTTTTACACTCTTTAAAAGTCTTTGCAAAGTCTAATATACATCTAGAGATAACTACCTTAATCATTCCAAATGTAAATGATTCAAAAGAGGAGATAGAGAAAATGGCAGAGTTTATAGTATGTGAATTAGGTCGAGATATACCATGGCATCTGAGTGCATTTCATAGTGATTACAAGATGATGGATACACCAAACACTCCAAGAGCAACTTTAGAGATGGCAAAAGAGATAGCTGAGTCTTTTGGAATACAACATGTATATTTGGGGAATTTAGCAAGTGCTTTGTAGAGAGATGAGTGTAGCTGGTAGCTTTTATCCAGATTCAGTAGATGAGTTAAAAAGATATTTTTCACATTTTGATAAAATTTATGATGATAATTTTGTTAAAAATAAAAATAATCCAAGGGCAGTTATAGTTCCACATGCTGGTTATATTTACTCTGGATTTACAGCAAGTGTAGCATATAACATACTTAAAAATTCAGAGATCAAAACCTTTGTTATTGTCGGTCCCTCTCATAAAATTGCTTTTGATGGTATAAGTATTTGTGAATCAAATGTATATGATACGCCATTAGGGACAATAGAGTCCGATACAGAGTTAGTAACACTTATCAAAGAAAATTTTAAATTAAATTTTATAAAAGAGGCTCATGTAGAACACTCAACAGAGACACAATTTCCTTTTGTAAAATACTATTTACCAAAGGCTAAAATAGTAGAATTGGTATATTCTAATGCAAATCCTAAAGATATTTCAAAAGTTATAGACCTTATTTTAGAGCAAAAAAATGTAGGTGTAATAATTAGTACAGATTTAAGCCACTTTTACAATTTAGAGGATGCTAAAAAACTTGATAATATTTGTTTGAATGCTTTAAATAATTATGATTTAAACATGCTTCATAAAGGTTGTGAAGCATGTGGTATAAGAGGTGTTGAAGCTATGATGATTAGTGCAAAAAAATATGACTTTAAATATAGGCTTTTAGATTATAGAACAAGTGCTGACTTTTCGAAAGATGAAAGTAGGGTTGTTGGTTATATGAGCGCTTATTTTCATTAAATTTAGTATAACTTAGTTAAATATCTATAGAAAATACCATATTGGCTATTGCTTAAAGTTGTTTTTGGTATCATTCATGCTTATAATTAAAAAAGTAGTAAAAGTAAAGGCTATCAACAATGTTCAGTTTTGTTAAATCTATTCAATCTATTGTAAATTATATGAAGTCTAAAAAATGGCTTTGGTTTACTGCTTTGTCATTTGGTTCAGCTGCAGGTGTATTAATATCTATGCTATTTATTAATATGATGACAAAAGATGTAGCAGAACAAACATATATGGAAGAACATCGTCTTGAGTCTAATCTTCTTTTTGGTTATATTACAACTCGTTATGATTCTCTTTTATCTGTTGGTGGAATATTATCTATTAATCCAGATATTATAGGGCGTATAGATGAAAAAGCAGATTCAACTTTAATAGACTTACTAGAAAAAATTTCAAAAAATATCAACGATAAAATAAATATCTCTCCTATTGAGATCAAGTATTATGCAAGCTCTTATAAAGCCTCAAAATCAGAAAACCTAGAGTTTGCTGATTTAGTAATGTCATCCGGTCAAAATATTTCTGGAATTGCTGTAAATAAAAATGGTGTTAGACTTATTGGAATTACACCCGTTTATAAAGAAAAAAAAGTTATAGGCGCTATTGAAGTTTCTCAAAGTATTCATGCTCTAAAGCTTGACTTTGAAAGACTTGGAAAAGAGTTCGTTTTTGTTTTAAATAAAAATCAACTTGTATTTTTAGATATAGCACATAAGACAGATACATATAGTGATGTAGATGAGATGTATAAAGTAGCGTTTCATGAGTATGATTCTAAATTTTATACAAATTTACAAAAGTTAAATATTCCAGATATTGTTAAAAATAAATTTATAAGCGATGCTCAGTATTATACTACTTATGATGAAGCAATTGATTTAAATGGAAGACAAATTGGTTTATTTTTTATTGGTGAAAGTGCTGAAAATGCGAACTCATTTGTTCAGATTACTAAAAATATGATTAACTCTGTTACTACAGTAGCACTTGGTTTAGTTATATCTTTAATCTTATTTATGTTTTAGGGGTTAGTTAGATGAAACGTCTTAAAATAATGAAATCATATGTAATTTTATGGTTATTTATATATTTTCTTATATATTCAAATTTAGAATATATGATAGTATTTTTTATGGCGACATTAACTTTTAATATTGCAGTTTTAACAATTCTTACTATCGGTATTATTATGATTATGAAAGCAGCTATCAACCTTGTTATGCTTGCTGGAACATTTGGAACTCTTGCATACAAGAAAAAGAACTTAGAATTTTATCTTCAAGATATGGACAAACTAATGCCTGCAAATATTGCACATATGTTTCATGCTCGTGCAAAAAAAGGTATGCTTCTTTTCACTACAGAGGAGTCTCGTGATGTAATAGAGTGGATTGAAGAGAAATTTTCTAATCAAAACAAGTATACAAATTACTTTACTGGTACAGTTTTGATGATTGGACTTCTTGGAACCTTTTCTGGATTACTTATCGCGATTGATCAAATGGGTACTATCATTTTATCACTTTCAGGTGATATTGACTTAGGTAAAGTTATCGCTGGATTTGCAGGACCACTTGGTGGAATGGCTGTTGGTTTTGGTTCTTCACTTTTTGGTGTTATCTCTGCGATTATTTTAGGTTTAATGGGATATATTTTAAACAAAAATCAAGAAACTTTTGTAGAGGGTGTTGAGGATTGGCTTAAGGGACGTATTATTGATTCTGGTGGTGCTACTACTGCTACGGCAGCATTAGCTGGTAATGATATGCCAGAACACAAGGCATCATTTATGGATGTCTTTATTGAAAACCTTGGATCATTAAGTAGTGAAATGTCAAAAATTTCTACATCAAATGAACAACTTACAAGCATAACGGTAGCATCTGTTCAACAAGCTAGAGATGAGCATGAAGTAAGTATAGAACTTTTTCAAGATATAAGTGACTCACTTAAAAATATAGATGCAAATGCAAAAGATACTACAAATATTTTAGGACAACAGTTTACTTCACTTCAAATTAGTATGAATACAAATCATAATCAGCTTATTTCACAGCAACATGATGCTCTACACCTAATGATAGAAAAACTTGAACTCGCACTTGAAAGTACACATTCAAAAATAACACAAAAATTTCAAGATATTTCAGATGTATCTTCTCTTGAAATTAAAGATAGAGTTTCTCAGATTGCAATACTCCTTAAGGGAATTGATTCTGAATTAAAATCTAAAGAACAACTATTAGTAGATATCAAAGAATCTGGTGAAGTAAGACAAGATGAAAATGAAAAATTATTAAAACAACTTATTTCACTATTTAAAGAATCAAGTGATAAATTAGATTCAGAACAAGAGATACTTGGAAGTATTTACAAACATTTAGATGATGATTCTAAAAGTTCAAAAGAGAACTTTGATAGTATATCTAGTCTGATTCAATCATTTTCGCAAACACTTCAAAATGAGTTGCTAGCGCTTGACACACTACAAACTATTCAGAAAAGCCAATCGGAAATAATTGAAGATAGTGTTGAAAAATCAAAAGATATTCATGAGACTTTATTGAAATCTCAAGAGCAAAATGAAAAGCAAGAGATTCACTTAAGTGCAATCACTTCTAAGATAGATTCGGTAAAAGAGCAGATGTCAGAAGTAAATTCTAAATCTATGAGTATGTTAAATGAAAAGCTTTCACCACTTTTAGAGCTTAGTAACTCTTCTAAAAATCAAGAAAGTTCTTTAGTTGATTTACTTGAATTAACTAAGCAAGATTCAAAAGAACAACAGGACTCTTTACATAATATTGCTACTAAAATAGATACAGTTAAAGATGAATTTTATGGTATAAATCAAGAGAATGCAAAATTTCAAAAAGCTTCATTAGATAATATAGCTTCACAAATAGACTTAACAAAACAAGATTTTTTAGAAGTAGCAGAGAAAAAAGATGAGTTAGCTAAAACACAATTTGAAGAGTTGACATCTAAAGTAGATACTGTTAAAGATGAGTTTTATGAAATTCATCAAGAGAGTGTAAAAGCTCAAAAAGCTTCATTAGATAATATAGCTTCACAAATAGACTTAACAAAACAAGAACTAATAGAAGTTTCAGTGCAAAAAGATGAGTTGTCCAAAACTCAACTTGAAGAGTTGACATCTAAAATAGATAGTGTTAATGAAAAAAGTTTAGAAGGCGTAGATAGTTTAAATGCTAAGTTAGAGGATATAAATGAGCAAAGTAAAGAACAATCTTCTAAAAATATAGAAAAGATTTCTGAAAAGATAGATGAAGTAAGTGACTCTATTACAGATGCTATTGTAAATAACAAAGCATCTTCATCAAGTAAAAAAAGTGGTGGCTTTTTTGATAAAATCTTTAGTTAAGCAGAGCCAAAATGGCTAAAGGTTGTCCAGAAGAGTTTAACCCATGGCCACCTTTTGTGGATATTTTTGCATCAGTTATTTTGGTACTAATGTTATTTTTACTAATCACTGTAGTAAATATAGGTTACTATGCTCAGTTTAAGTCTAAAACAGCATATACAGCACAGGTTACTGAAAAGGCACCTGAAGTATCAGATGATTCAGCTCCAGCAGCAACGAGCTGTAAACCTATGCCCAAGGTTGTAGTTCAAGAAGATCAAGAAAATAAAATATCATTTAGAAAAATTGATAAACCTAAAAATGAATCTTCAAAAAATTCTTTATTTTCTGGTGGTCAATCTGAAGGAAATGCGGTTAATTACATAAATGATAAAACACAAAAAGTTTATGATAATCAAAGAGCTCTTTTAAAGAAGAGAAGTTTAGAGATATTTTTTAAGGATAAAGAAATTTTTATATCTTTATCAATCAAACAAAAAATCAGAAAATTTATTGGAGATATTAATAGAATAACAACGAGATCTATCTTTACGATTTATGTAACAGATCCGAGTGGTATCATAAGTGCTACACTTGCTAAACAGATCTCTTTGGGTCGTATTTTAAATATCAAAAGTATGATTAAAAAGACAAATATAAAAGGCAAAAGAATAAAAATGAATTTACATGAAAATGTATCTCCCCCATCAGCTTATGGAAGTTTAGTTATAAAAGCGATGATACCATGAGAATTTTAGCATTATTATTTATTTTCATATTATCACTAGTTGCAAAAGAACTTGATGTAAATGAAGTAGATAGTAGTCAATATGTTATTCAAGTATCAAGTGTAAAGACGTACGCTTCAACTTCTAAAACTATTAAAAGATTAGATGGGTATAACACTTATGTAGCTAAAGTAAAAAGTTATTTTGTTGTATATATAGTGAATTTACAAAGTAGAGACGTAGCACAAAAGACTTTAGTGGAAATTCATAAAATGTATAAAGATGCTTATGTTAAAAAGCTGAAAAATATACAAAAAAATGTGATTGAGGATACTAAAGTTACTAAAGAGTTTATGACATCTGATAAGATTCAGAAACCTAGTAAAAATGTAAAATATGAACCAGAATCAAAATCTATAAAAATAGATAAAGTTGAAGAAGAAAAAGCTGTTGAAGCTCCGGCAGTTGTTGAAGAAGAGATAGATAAAGTTGAAGAAGAAAAAGCTGTTGAAGCTCCGGCAGTTGTTGAAGAAG
>CAZZAZ010000032.1:9744-16304 GCA_964652355.1 uncultured Sulfurimonas sp.
AGATAGATAAAGTTGAAGAAGAAAAAGCTGTTGAAGCTCCGGCACCTATTATAGAATCTGTTCCAGATTCTAAGATAGTTATTCAAGATGAAAACTTGAGTACGTTAAATGAGTTGAAAAATCTGAAACTACAGATTGATGATAATGATACTAAGGAAGAAGAAAAACTTGAGGATGATGATATATTTAAAGCTGATAGAGATGAAGGTTTTTCACTTTTAGAAGCGATAGTTCATTCACTAAACCAAAACTATAAACTAAAAGCTTCAAACCAAAGAGTAGTTCAATCAAAACAAAGAGTAACAGAAAGTGAAGCTGGTCATCTTCCTGTAGTTGAAATCTCAGGAAACACAGGTTATGAAGGAAGAACTTCTGAACCAGGTGATATTCTTGATGCTAACTCAACTGTTGGAGATCAAAAGTATAATTACCAAAAGGCTGAACTATACTTGAGTATCACTGAAAATCTTTGGAGTGGCGGGAAGATAGAAGGTTCTATAAATCAACAAGAGAATAAACTACAAGCTTCTTTATTTGACCATAGAGATAAAATAGAAGCCGCAACACTAGAGATAATCCAAGCATATTTTGATGTTGTATATGGTGAAATATCTGTTAAAATTTCAAAACACAACATGCAAAGTTATCAAACTATTTTAGAAATTGTAAAAACAAAAGAGGAAAATGGAGCTTCAACAAAGGGTGATGTAAACTTCATACTTGCAAATGTTAAAAATGCTAAAACTTCACTTGTAAATACTCAAGCAAAACTTAGTGATGCAATGGCAAAATATGTATACCTAATGCAAGATGTAGATAAAACAAATATGCCATATGAAACAGATGTAGATACTTATGTACTTGACTTAAATAAATCTATCGATCATATGCATGAAAACAATGCAAAACTATTAAAACAAAAAGCAAATATTAAAGCTAGTAATTATGCAATCGATGTTCAAACTGCTGCTTATTATCCAAGTGTTGATTTTGCTGTAAATGCAGAGACTAGAGATGAATTTAACACAGGTATAGGGCGTCGCCAAAAAGTAAATGCACTTGTTTCATTTAAGTACAACCTTTATCGTGGTGGAAAAGATGAAGCGGCATATATGCGTACATTAGCAAAATTAAGTGAGCAAAAATACACACTTACAGATATGAACCGTAAATTTGAATTTGATATTAAGGTAATTCATCGTTCTGTTAGCTCAATTGAAGAATCACTTGAACTTACTCGTAGTGAGGTTATGGCTGCTAGAAAAGTTGTAGATAGTTACTGGATAGCATTTAAACATGGTACTCAAGATCTTCAAGCACTGCAACTTGCACAAAGAAATCTAAACCGTGCTCAGCTAGACTATGTAAACTATAAAAAGTCATTAATAATTAATGATTTTAAACTTATGAAAAATACAGGTGAAATACTTAAGTTCTTAAAACTAGATACTAGTGCTCTCTAAGGGACTTTGTTTGTATATCTTTTAGAGGTTTAAGTATGTACTCTAAGACAGACTTTTTACCAGTTTTTATGTTTATATTTGCAATCATTCCAGCTAAAACATTGTTGTCTTCGCCAAAGTTAGACTTAGTTGTTTTAACTTTAGCTTCATAAAAACTGTTTCCATTGTTGTCCATAAAACTATCTGATGATATATATATGAGTTTACCATCAAGTGTTCCGTATCTTGAAGTGTCAAATGCAGTAACTTCTACGCTAACATCTTGACCAACCCATACTAAACCCCTATCAGAGGTTTTTATCTTCGCTTCTATCATTAAAGAGCCATCAACTGGAGTTATTTCAGCAACTGCATCACCTGGTTTGATGATACCACCGATAGTATGAAAGCTTAGTTTTTTAACTTGACCATTTACTGGACTTATAATAGTCTTTCTCGTTTCTCTATCAGTATTAGCCTTACCTTTTTCTAGTAGTTTGTTTATAGCAACTCTTACCTTTCCTAACTCTTTTAACTGTTTTGAATGCTCTTTTGATTTAAAGTTTTTATATTTTTTTTGTGCCTCTTGAAGCTCCTCTTGTACAACTGGGATAGAGTTTTTTAAACTCTCTTGTTGAGTTACAAGACTTTGCTTTTTTGCAAGTTCTGTTAAGTACATTTGTCTTGATGATGCACCTTGTCTTACAAGGTTTTCTTGAATTCTAACATTTTCATTTGCTATAGCTAGTTCTAAATCAAGATTAGCAAGTTTGTTTCTCATCTCTGTAATCTTATAGGTTTTTTTATCCTTATCATCTGCAATAAGGGCTAGTTCACCACGAAACTCTTCCCTGTCTGAACGAAATATACTTTGTTCATTAGATATTATTTCAGGTATAAATTTTTTTAATTTATCATCAAAAGAGACTTTGTTTTTTTCTTTTATCTCTGCTAAAAGGCGAGATTTTTGAGCTAAAAGAGCATATAACTCTATCTTTTTTTCATTTTGATCTGAGAGAAAAAATGCTTGAGATAGTATAAATAATGCTTGACCTTTTTTAACAAGGTCCCCTTCATCTACTAAGATTTCAGAGATTATCCCACCCTCTAGATGTTGGATGATTTTTGTTTGACCAGATGGTATCACCCGCCCTTCACCACGGACAGTTTCATCTATCTCACTCATTGCTGACCAGATTATAAATACAACCATAAACGCCATGATAGGCCAAGTTACTATACGATGATTCCAGTTGTTTTCAAACGATACTACACTATTCATTATGATTTTCCTTGTAGTTTTGCTAAAACTTCTGCTTTTGGTCCATCTGCTACAACTTTTCCATTGTCTATAACTATAACTCTATCAACTAGGTCAAGTGCAGCAAAACGGTGGGTAATTACTATGAGAGTTTTATCTTCTATAAGTGGTTTTAAGTTATGAACTACACTCTTTTCCAGTCCTACATCAAGTCCAGTTGTTGGCTCATCTAACACTAAAACATTTGGATTGTGAACAAGCGCACGAGCTAGAGCTACTAGATGTTTTTGACCAACAGAGAGATTATCTCCGTTTTCACCAACTTGCATAGCATCCCCATAACCACTTTTTTTGATAAGACTTTCAAGTCCTGTGAGTTTTGTAAGATTTATAAACTCATCTTTAGATATTGCACGAGAAAGAGCGATATTTTCTTTTATGGTCCCTGCAAATATAAATGGGTCTTGTGGCATTACACCAATGTTTTGACGAACTTCTACTGGATGGACTGTTGAAGTCTCATGCCCATCTAAATATACAGAGCCATTACTAGGTAAATCAAGTGCTGCAATAAGTCTTAGAACTGTACTTTTCCCTGCTCCAGTTTGTCCTATTATCCCAACTCTTTCACCAGTTTTTATACTAAAGTTTACATTATCAAGTGATGGGTATTTACTGCCTTGATAAAAGTAAGATACATTTGAGAACTCAATATCTCCGTTTAATTTTCCAAGCCCTATTTGAGTGTTTTCATTTACTTCACGTGGAAGATGCCAAAAAGTGTTGATAGAAGTTAGTGCTTCACGCATTTTTTTGTAGTGAAGAAGTACACCAGATATATTTACAATAGGTACCATTGCACGAGAAGATAAAATTGTAACTGCGATAAGCCCACCAATACTAAGGTTGTTAGCATGAACCTCATATACACCGGTGAAAACAACAAAAAGTGTAACTGCTTGGATGATTATGTATGAAGAGTTTGAAGCACCATGGTGTAGGATTTGTATACGTTGACCAAGTTGTTCATGAAAGGCTACCAGACGACGCCATGTAAACATGCGTTGAGTATGTCCATTTACAAGTTTAATAGCATCACGACCTTGTATAGTCTCAACTAAAAAACCATTTTTACTTTGTGCCTCTTTAAACTGCTCGTGTGCTAGAGTAGCCAATGGAATCTGCATAAGTAAGTTAAAAGCAACCATAATAAAACCAGCTAAAAGTGGGACAAAGGCTATAAGTGGAGAAATCATATATATAACTATAATTGCTATGAAGAAGAAGGGTAAGTCTAGTATCTGAACCATTGTACGAGAAGTAAAAAACTCTTTAACTTGTGCTAACTCTTTAAAAAGGTTTGCTTTTGTTCCTGAGAGAAGTTTGTCATACTGAGTTTTTACTCCAAGCATTCGCTCTAGTAAAAGTTCCTCTAAGTAAGCGCCTATTTTTTTACCAGAATTTTCCAGTATATAAACCCTAGCACTTTTCAAAATCATCTCAAATACAAAGATAATCCCAACTCCAAATGCTAAAACAAATAGTGTATCTGTTGCAAAGTTAGGTATAACTCTGTCGTAGATGTTCATGGTAAAAAGTGGTAGGGCTATGGCAAATATGTTTATAAAAAAACTTAAGATTCCAACCTCTACATAAGCACGCCAAGAGGCTTTAAGTGGAGCTATAAACCAAGATAGTTCTTTGTCTCTTGAACTTATAGCACTATCTCTTTCATTTCTAAAAAATAGTATAGCCTCTTTAAAATACTTAAGTTTTGATTTTTTTATACTAAACTCTTCTTTTGTATGAAGGTTTATACCCATTAGTTCACCACTACTTGCGTGTTGAATAACTAAGAGTTCATTTTGGTAGTTTTTTACAATGATAGGGAGTAAAAAAGAGTCTAGTTCTGTTAGGTTTACCTCTTCAGTTTTAGCAAAAAGATTACTCTCTTTTACCACATGCATAAGAGATTTTATATCAAACTCTTCTTCTTGACAACCAGCTAGAGAGAGTATAGTTTCTCTAGCTACATTTCCAAAATAAAACTGCAGTATTTGGTGAAGAGAGTCTACTAACTCTACCCCTTTAGCTTCAATCATTTATGACCTTTATTTTGAACTCTTTGTCAATAGCTGTATAAATTTGTCTAAATACAGAGTTAAAATCTTTTAGTGAGTGCTGACGAAATAGTCTTGCACTTTGATACCATTTAGATATGTTTTCATCAACTCCCCAACGCCAGTCTGGAATTTTTTGTAGTATTACCCAAACTTTTGCACCCATTGCCCCAGCTAAATGAGCTACTGAGGTGTCTGAAGTTATCACTAAGTCAAGTGAGTTTATTATCTCTAAAGTTGACATAAAGTCATCTATTTTATCTTTTAAATCTATTATATCATCTTGCATACCATACTTTTGTATATCGGCAGAATCCTTATCCATTTGTAGTGAGTAAACATTTATATCTTTATGTTTTGCAAGCATCTTAAAATGTCTTAAATCAAATACTTTATTTTTGTATGATTCTCCAGTATTGCTAGCACCCCACACAATACCAAGGTTTAGTTTTTTCTTCTTTTTAAGTCTAGTTTTTTTCTTAGATTTAAAGTATGGATAATGCTTTTGTAAGTTTTTTAAATGTGGATCTAAAACTAAAGGTAAAGACATTATTGGCAAATGATAGTCAAACTCTGGAGTTTTGCTAGAGCGAACTATAACTTCATCTACACAAGGCATAGACTCAAAAAGTCTCTCTAAACCTTTACGTAAGTAAACGATGATAAAAGCACCTTTTTCTTTTAAATCATAAAGATACCTTGCAATCATCAAAGCATCTCCAAAACCTTGTTCTAGGTGGATTAAAACTCTTTCACCATTAAGTTCTTGACCTTGATATGCAGGTTTTGAAAAAATATCTTTATACTTTTTCAAATGCCCTTTCATCTCATCTTTTCTAAATCGCCATTCGTACTCTTTAAAACCTTCTAAGTTCTTTTCTTGTTGAAGAAGGACTGTTGAAAGGTCAAAATGTGCATTTACATGGTTTGGATCTAGTGAAATTGCTTTCTTGTACATATTTTCAGCTCTGTCAAAACGACCAAGATTTTTGTAAGCACTTCCACAGTTTGCGTAGTTATTTGCTGAGTCAGTATCTAGACTAATCGCTATACGGTGAAAGTGAATCGCCTCTTCATGCTCATCTGTTTTGTTCAAAGCATTTCCAAGGTTTGTATATGCCCCTGGGTACTCAGGTTTTAATGAGATAGCGCGTTTGTAAAGGCTTATAGCCTTGTTATAGTTTTTAAACTTTGCATGAATTGCTCCAAGGTTTGAGTATGCTTCAGAGTAGTCAGGCTTTAGTCTTATAGCATCTTGAAGTGATGTAGCTGCATCTTTATAACGACCCATTTTGTAAAATATAACAGCTACTGCATTATAGTTGTAAGGGTTCTTAGGTTCTTGTTTTATGATCTTATGGTAAAGCTTAAGAGCATCAAGGTATTTTCCTTTTTGCTCTAGTTGTTGGGCTTGTTTTTTTGTTTTTTTCAATTTTTACCTTTTAAACAACGTGTAGTGTTATCCCATCAAGTACATAGTTTCCAACGCCATTTGTTCCATCATCATATGTTGTGGATAAGTCAACTATAGTTGTAGTACCATCAGTTAATGCCAAGCCATTCCCTTGAGCATCATCAGCAATATCTAAAGTTAGTTCATTAGTAGCATCTGTCATATTTTTAATATCATTAGTGTTAAAAACTAACTCATTCCCATCATTTGCATCTGTTGTGTCTTGTCCATTTAATGTTAAGTTCGTTATATCTAACTTTTCTATATTTTGGAAGTTAGTACCT
>CAZZAZ010000033.1:0-14650 GCA_964652355.1 uncultured Sulfurimonas sp.
ATTTGTTTGGCTGTGTTCTTTTGTTAACTGGTACATAAACGCCACCGTGTGAAGATACCCATTGTCTGTAAGCTATATCTTTATTTACACTTGCTATAGCCTCTTGTTTAGCTATATACTCAGCATAAGAATAGTCTCTATTTATTATGATTGATAAAATTGCAACAAGAAGTAGTGTCCATACTATATATAGACTTTTAGTCATCAGAGCAACAAAATTTCTTTTAGTTTTCATTTTAAATCCATAAGATTACTTATAAACAATGTTATCTAAAATAATATTAAAGTTTACTTCTTGGTGCTGAGTTAAGCTTCTCTATGGGAGTGAACATCTTTTTTTCATACATCTCTACTGCTACACGCCCTATCATAGCTGCATTATCTGAACAGTATTTTAATTCACTAAGAAGTAGCTCAGCATTGTGAGGTTTTAAAAGTTTTTCTATTTGTCCTCTTAGGTAAAGGTTAGCAGATGCACCACCAACTATAGCAAAAGTTTTAGGATGAAAAGTTTTAAAATACTTTTTCAACTTCATTGTTAGATGCTTGGTAGCAATATGTTCAAATGAAGCTGCTATATCTTTATAGTTCTCTTTACCAGTAGAAGCTTCAACAGCCAAACGAACTGCATTTTTTAAACCACTATATGAAAAAGCGATTAACGGGGATTGGTGAAGGGGTACAGTAAAGTTATGCTTTAGCCTATCCCCATCTTTTGCCAACTCTTGAATAAGTGGACCACCAGGGTAACCAAGTCCCATCATTTTCGCTACTTTATCAAAGCTTTCACCAAAACTATCATCCATACTCTTAGCAACAGTTTCAATATTTTCCAATGATTTTACTTCCATAACTTGTGTATGTCCGCCAGAGACCAAAAGCACTGTACAAGGGAACTGTGTCTCTTTTTCAATAAAAAGAGAATAGATATGACCTATAAGATGATTTACCCCAATAAGTGGGATATCAAGAGCAACAGCAATAGCCTTAGCCATCGTTACACCCTCAACAAGTGTTACAGCCAAACCTGGTGTTGAAGTTACAGCTACTGCTTTTAAGTCTTTAAAATATACTTCACACTCTTGCAGAATCTTTGGTAAAGCTTCTGCATGAAGACGAGCAGCTAACTCTGGAACAACTCCACCATAAACACTATGCTCTAACTCTTGACTTATTTTTTTATGAAACAAAAGTTTCTTTGTTTTTATCTCTGTGATAGATATAGCACTATCGTCGCATGAACTCTCTATGCTTAAAATCAAACTAAACCCTCTAACGTACAATTTTTTGAACATGGTATATTGATTCTAAAACAAGTATTTTTAGAATGTTTATCTAACTCTATAGTACCATCAAAAATTTTGGTAATAATTTGCTTGGACATATAAAGACCTATCCCAGTACCCTGTTTTTTCTCTTTAGTAGTAAAATATGGATCAAATATTTTATCTGCTACTGATTTATCTACACCAGAGCCATTATCACAACAAGAGATTCTAAAACCACCCTTTAAGATCTCAAAATAAAGAATAATCTCTTTATAATCCAAATTTTCATTCATCGCATCTTTAGAGTTATTAATAAGATTTAAAAGAACTTGAGATATTACAGATGTCATTTTTACATCTTCTAATCTCTTATCTATATTTACTACAAATTTTATACCCCTACTCTCTATTTGAGATTGAATTATACTTCGAATCTCATCAACTATATTTTTTATAGTCCTTGTCTCTTCTGGAGTTTTTTTATCAAAAAAGGACATAAAATCATCTATGGTATTTGAAAGATAACTTATATTATCTTCCATAATATCAAAGTTTTTATTTAGTTGCTCTGGGTCATTAGCTGATAGCCTTGTAGATACAATAGCTAAGCCCATATTATTTAATGGCTGTTTCCATTGGTGTGAAATATTTGCCATCATCTCGCCCATAAGAACAAACCTAGCTTGTTCAAAAAGCATCAAATCTTTTTTATGGCTTTTATCTATTTCTTTTTCTAGATTTTTTTTATAATACTCGAGATGTTTAGACAGTTGTGCCACTAAAATAAGAATAATTGGAGTTACAATTAGAGGAAGAGAGATAGACACAAAAAGTAAAAAATCAGTAAACTCTTTAGAAAATAAGATACTCATACTATAAACAAGTGGTACAGATACAAAAGCAACTATCATAGTAGTTACTGCTATCACGTTTCCTAGCTGACAGCTAGATATATGATCAATTAGTCTATCTAAAAGACTATTGTTTGTCATACTTTACCTGCTTGACATACCCTCTAACCTCAGCATCAAGTGCAAATACATCATCAACACTATTTGGTATAAAAGTATGCTCATGATAAGCTTTAATGATTAACTTACTTATATCCATAAAGCCTATCTTCTTAGCTACAAATAACTCTTGAGCAGCTTCATTTGCTGCATTTATAACTACCCCACGGGTAGGATTTTGTAAAATATCATTTTTTATTTTCCATACTGGGTACCTATCAGTTGTAATCTCACGAAACTCTAATGAACCAACTTGAAGTAGATCAACATTGTGTAAAATCTCCTCTTGCATATTTTCATCTAAAGCATATGCAATAGGCAGTTGCATACTAGCATGTGCAAAATGTGCAGTAGTTGAACCATCTTTAAAATCAACAAGTGCATGGATAAGTGATTTTGTCTCAATTATTGCATCATACTCCCCCTCGCCAAAAAGCCATCTAGCTTCTAAGAGCTCAAACATCTTGTTCACCATTGTTGCAGAATCAATAGTAATCTTTTGTCCCATTGACCAATTTGGATGTTTTTGAGTATCTGCTAAACTTGCATTTTTAAGTTTTGTTATATCCCAGTCACGAAAAGCTCCACCACTTGCTGTGATTATCATCTTTTTATGAGGCCTATCTTGAAGTAGATACCAAAGTCCAAAATGTTCACTATCTATTGGCTGAATTTTTGATGTATCTATGAAAGCTCCACAAGCTACAAGAGATTCTTTATTTGCCAAGGCTACTTTTTTACCGCACTCTATAGCTTTTAGAGTTGGACGAAGTCCTAGAAATCCTACAAGTGCGTTTACAACTAAAGAGCTTGAAGAATCCTCTATAACTTTTAAAATAACATCCGAACCAGCATAAACTTTAGAGTGATTTACTTTTGATATATCATCTTTATCCGCAACAACAACTACACTTGGCTTATGTTCTTTTATCTGCTCATTTAGAAGTTTTATATTTTTTCCAGCTACTAAAACTTCTACACTAATAGATAGCTTTTTAGCGATTTCTAATGTATTTACCCCTATTGAACCAGTTGAACCTAAGACTACCAAACTATACCAACCCTCTTAAAAGAACAAGCATAACAATCGCTCCAAAAAGGTAACCATCAACTCTATCAAGTACACCACCATGACCAGGAAGTAAATCCCCACTATCTTTTACACCAGCTGCACGTTTTAGCGAACTTTCATATAAATCACCAAAGATAGATGAAGTTGAAACCATAAAAGAGATTATAAAAGAGACTCCCATATCAACGATAGAAAGACCTACAAACATACCAGACACAGTTGCTACAACGATTCCACCAACTACACCCTCCATAGTTTTGTTTGGAGAGGTTTCACTAAAGCGTGTTTTTCCTATACTTTTACCAACTGCGTAAGCACCAACATCTGTCATCGCGACTACTATTAAGAGCCATAAAAGTGAAATTACACCATACTCTTGGTACATTGTCCATATAAAAAGCATTCCTGCTGTTGGGTATATAAAGGGAAAGAAATTTTTCCAAGCTAACTCTTTGTTAAAAGCTACAGCAGAGGCATAAGCTACACCAGCTAAAACAAATAAGTCATCACCATAAGGGTAGATTCCAGCTATAATCCAGATAGCTGTTGCATAAAAGATAAGTGAAGAATTTTTAATCTCAAAAAGTCTAAGAGCCTCTTTAAAAGCTAAAAGGTAAATAACACCCAATACCCCCCACATCAAAAAGAAATTATCTATAAAACCTATGATGAGGACTACTGCTACAAGAGCTAATCCTGTTATAATTCTCTCTTTTGAGCTTGAAAAAATACCCATTAAGTAACCTTCTTTTTCGATATTGTAACTTATTATACTTTAATATCTAGTTTATAGATTGGTACAGAGTGTTTTTTAAAATCATTTTCATCATCTTCTAACTCTTCTTCTTTATCATTTCGTTCTGTTTCTTGCTGTGCTTCATTCTTTTCATGTTCACGGTCAGGATCAACAGCATGGTTCTCTTCGGTTGGTCGAACCTCTAAAACTTTTTCATCTTTTTCTTGAATAGTCGCTTGTGCTACCATATTTTGAAAATCTACACGATTGTTATGAGAATTTGCAACAGATGCTACTGAAGCTGTCTGTTGATTTACAAAAACTGCGTTTCCTATTGCTCCAATTGCCATGTGATAGTTGCCTCCCTGTTTTTATCTCGTATCTACCTCGATAGTTTTGTACTTATTATACAACACATTTGCACCATTTTGAATAGTTACTTCTCGTCTAGGAGTATAATCGACTAAAAACCTATCTTTTTGAATTGTAGTAAACTCCACACAAAGTGTTCCTGCACTCTCTATGATATGCATTGGTACATTTTGTTTGTCTGTTGTGATGATAACATGAGTTGAAGGTCTATCTTTTAGATGTAGCCAAATATCTTTTGCTCTAGCATTACGAAGTAGTTCAATATTGCCTTTTTCATTTTTACCAAGACTAACTTTATAGCCCTCAATATAAAACACCTCTATAGAGTCATTTGTTTTAACTTTTTTAGCTTGCACATTTTTGGGAAACAGAAGTTGGATTTTTGCTATTGTTTTTGCATCTGTAACCGTTGATATAAAAAGCTTTATATGTTCTATCTTTGAAGAAAGAGACTCTTTTTCTATGTGAAGATGTGAAGCTTTTTGTTTTGCTTTTTTACTCTTGGTAAAATAAAAATTTGCCATATCTGAAGCTGATGAAAACTCCTTTTCCAAGTTAATTTTTATAATTTCACCATTATAATCATCAAGTTCTAGTGTTTTAACATAGGGTTTTATTTTATATATATTTGCAAGTATTAAGTTTCCATAGTGCTGATATTTTTCTTGGTTAACTTGTAGTTGTTTTTCATCATCAAGTTTAGCAAACAATTTTTGAAGTTTTGAAAGTTTTTTATTTAAAAATGAGATTTTTTGCTTTTTTAGAGACTCTAACTTTTGTTTTAAATCTGTTGTATATTCATCATACAAAAACTTTTCTACATCTTCAAGTGGGTACTCTTTTGCTACAAATGGAGCAGATGGGACATCAAGTAACTCCCTACCAACACGTACTTCACGAAAAGATGAAAACAGATCAACATGACGAAGTGCTTCAAGTACTATGTTTTGCTCATCTAAAATGATTATATTTGTATATTTTCCAGTAAATTCAAATTGCATATAAGTTATCTCTTCTTTATACGCAGAAGCTACTGATGTTTTAAGGCGTAAGATTTTATCACCATTTACAAGTTCAACACCAAGAACATTTGAGCGGTTAAACCTTTTTGCTAGGACTACATCAAATGGAGCATTATAAACTTTACTTCTAGCATACGATTCACATCTGAACATCTTGGAGTTTGAGCGTTGCATATCAAAGTATATCTCATCATTTTTATCAAATGCTACCTTGACTATAGTGTCACTAACTCTATAAATTGCAGATATTTTTGTGAATTTTTCTAAATAAGTTCTAATTTGTTTTAGGTGGGATAGTTTCATAAAAGTATTTTAGCTAAATCTTTGTTTAACCCTCAAAACAACATTCACTTATTACTTTTCAGAATAAGTTTAATTATATTTATATATAATGTAAATACAAAAAAAATAAAGGTATGCATTATGAGTAAAAAATTTCGTTTAGTAACTAGAAGTGATATGGATGGTCTTGTTTGTGCTGTAATTTTAAAACAATTGAATTTAATAGATGAGATCAAGTTTGTGCATCCAAAAGATATGCAAGATGAAAGTATTACTATCACTGAAAATGATATTATTACAAATCTACCATATGTAGCTCATGCTCATTTGGTATTTGATCATCATGAGAGTGAATCAATTAGAAACGGTGAAGCTGATAACTATATTATCATTGCTGATGCACCATCTGCGGCTCGTGTTGTATATGACCATTATGTAAAAGAGCATGACTTATCTATGATTAGTGAAGAGATGATGTTAGCTGTAGATAAGGCTGATTCAGCTCAGTTTTCAAAGGAAGATATTTTAAATCCTCAAGGTTGGGATTTACTTAGTTTCTTAATGGATTCACGAACTGGTCTTGGAAGATTTCGTGAATTTAGAATCTCTAACTATGACTTAATGATGGACTTGATTGACTACTGTAGTAACCATGGTATAGAAGACATTATGCAACTTCCAGATGTAAAAGAGAGAGTTGACTTATATAATAAGTATTCAACTGACTTTAAAGATCAGATACAAAGATGTTCTACAATATATGATAACTTAGTAGTACTTGACCTAAGAGATGAAGAGATTATTTTTCCAGGTAATCGTTTTATGATTTATGCTATGTTTGAAAATATAAACATATCTATACATGTTATTTGGGGATTTAAAAAACAAAATACTGTTTTTGCTACTGGTAAATCTATCTTAGACAGAAGTTCAAAAACAAATATTAGTGAACTGATGCTCAAGTATGGTGGTGGTGGGCATAGTGCTGCAGGTACTTGCCAAATAGATAACGATAAATGTGAAGATGTTTTAAAAGAGCTAATCACTGCAATAACGAATGATGGATAAATAGGTTATAATTTCAAAAAAGGCTTGAATATATGGCACCTAAAGGATTTGGTAAACATTACTTTTCTCTAGTTGCTATTCAAGCATATATATCATTACAAAAAATTTCTGCTTCAAGTGTATCTATATATGCACTTGATGGCAGACCACTTACTATAAAGATAGCTTCACCACCCTCTTCTTAAAATTATAAAATCTATACAAAATAAAATAATTTTAGGAATATAAAATGAAGAAAAAAATACTATTATCTATACTTGCATCAAGTATATTAGTTGCTCAAAATATTGAGATAGAAGAGATTACAGTAACAACTGCTGCAAACACAAAACAGTCACTTGAAAATACAACTGCAAATGTAAGCGTAATCACTAAGGCTGAGTTGGATGAAAAAAACTTTACAACAGTAACTGAGGCTCTAAACACAGTAGCTGGGATAAACTACTCTAGTAACGGTGGTTTAGGTCAAGCTACATCCGTTTATGTTAGAGGGCTTAGCTCAAAAAGAGTGCTAGTTCTAATAGATGGTGTTAGGTACAACGATGTAACAGGGTTAAATGGTGCTCAATTTGAAAACTTAATGTTAGATGATATTGAACAAATAGAGATTGTTAAAGGTGCTCAATCTGGAGTATGGGGTGCTGATGCTACTGCTGGTGTTATCAACATCATAACTACAAAAGCAAAAGATGGACTTCATGGTTCTATTTTAGCTGAGTATGGAAGTTTTAACACTTACAAAATCGGAGCAAAAGCATCATATAAAACCGATAAATTCTATCTACAAGCAAGTACGCAAAAACTAGACTCTGATGGATTTTCAGCACTTGTGCCAAACGGGGATGATATAGATGATTATGAAGATGATGGGTATGAAAATATCACTACAAATCTTAAACTTGGGTTTAATATCAATGCTACGAACAAGATAGATATATCTCATACTATTATTGATACCAGGGCTGATTTTGATGGTTATGATCCAGTTACATTTGCACCAGATCCAAACTCGCCAGACTATTCGAAAACGTACAATACATTTTCTCAAATCAATTTTAACCATATAGATAGTTTTAATGAAATAGATATATATGCAAAATTGTCAAAATTTGAGCGTGAATATCCACTATCATCTTTCACCACAAAATACGAAGGTGATACAAAAGAGTACGGTATCAAATCAACTATAAAATATAATGAAGAAGATTTTTTAATTGTTGGTGCTGATTATAAAAAATTTACTCAAGATGATGGCTCAATAGATAGAGATTATGATAACACTGCTGGATTTATCACAAACTCAAATATCTTTGATTTGGTTGGAAAAACTATTGTAAGCGAATCTCTAAGATATGATGAGTATGATTCGTTTGACAACAAAATGACTGGTAAAGTAGGTATAAAACACTTTTTTAATGGTGTTGATGGTTTAAGTGCTAGTGCAAATCTTGGTACAGCTTACAATGTCCCTACGATGTATCAACTTTATGACACATACTCTGGAAATCAAAACCTAAAACCAGAAGAGACAACAAGTTATGACTTAACTATCAGCTACAAAGATATTCAAGTTACTTACTTTAACTCTTCAACTAAAGATATGCTTGATTATGATTACTCCACATATACATACAATAACCTTGATGGAAGAACAGATATACAGGGTATAGAACTAGGATATGACAAAGAGATATTTACAGATATTCTTTTAAACCTAAACTATACTTGGCTTGATGCAAAAAACAATGCAAATCAAGAACTAGGCAGAAGACCAAAAGATACTATAAAAATGGGTGTTGATTACTATGCAATCACGAGAACTCACCTTGGAGTATATGGTGAATATATTGGTGAAAGATACGATAGAGACAACAAACAAGGTAAACAAACTGGAAAATACACTGTTGTAAACTTAGTAGCAAACTATGATATAAACAAAAACTTTTCACTATATGCAAAGGTTGATAATCTTTTTGACAAGTACTATCAAGTTGTAGATGGTTATGCAACAGCACCACTTAGTGCTTACGCTGGTTTAAAAGCTAAGTTTTAGTTATGAAACTAAATATCGCACAGTTTTTAAAGTATAAACTTCTAAACTCTGCATTTTTAGGTTTGAGTGTTGGGAGTATTTTTATACTTTACTCTCCACTTATGCCATCTATCTACAGCATAGGTGGTATTTTTTTAGCTATAGGGATGCTTATAGTTGCTAAGTTTTACTACAAAATTTTAAACATAGATTACTTTTTTAAAATCTCATTATTTGTGGAGTTAGTTTTACTTTTTATCTTAACTTACTTTTTAATTTTTTCATACTCTTACCAGACAGCTCTTATAGTCTATATAGGTTATCAGGTAACTTTTACTTTTGGTTCATACCTTATTCGCGCCGAGACACTATTTTTGAAAAAATCAAAACCTATAGAGCTTGTAGACGTTGCAAAACAAAAGGGTTATCTACTTGGTATGCTTGTATCTTACATCTTTTACAAATTCTCAGAGTATTTTTTTAGTGTAACAGACAAACAGACTCAAGTTTATCAAATCCACTTCCTTCTTTTAACACTTCAGCTACTAATAATTTACTATCTTATAAAGTCATTTAATACCAACAAACATAAATAAAAATTTATTTATGTTTTGAACTTATCAAGCTTATCATTAAGGTTTAAAGTTAATTTATTAAGATGTGACGATGCAGCAGTTATCTCATGAACACTATTTGCATTTTGGTTTGATATATTGTTTATAATCTCAATATCTTTAGAAATTGCCGAGGTTTTATCTGACATTTTTTGTGACTCTTGCATAGTTTTAGATGAACCTTCTAGTGTTTCTTGCATAACTTGATTTGACTTAGAGATTGTGTTTTCAACATCATTTGAAATCTCTACTAACTCTTCAATTGTTGAAGCATTGTCATTCATTTGATTACTTGCATCTAAAATAGATTGAACTATCACAGAGATTGAAGCATTTATATCAAAAAGTGACTTTTGAGTTTTTTCGGCCAACTTTCTTACTTCATCTGCAACAACCGCAAAACCACGACCATGTTCCCCTGCTCTAGCTGCTTCTATAGCTGCATTTAACGCAAGTAAGTTTGTTTGATCTGCAATATCACTTATGATATTTAAAACCTCTCTTACATCTGTAGCATTTTTACTTAATTCTTCTAGCTTCATAGACAATTCCTGTTCTGTTTCACTAGTTGTATTTATCTTTTCACTAAGCATGTTAATCTTGGAGTTTGCACTAAGAAGCTCTGAACTAGCCTCTTCTATTTGTTTATAATTACTATTTACATCATCAACACTAGATAATAGATCAGAACTAATAACAGCTATATCTTGCGTAGCCTTTTGAATAATTTCACTCTCATGAGAAATATTTGCTTTTACACTTTCACTAGAACCATAAAGTTCTTCAGAAATTGCAGCATTTTCATTACTACCATGCTTCACCAAGTCTATCGTTGTTTGAACTTTAGATATGAAGTTGTTTATCTCTTTTGCAACTTCACCAATCTCATCATGAGTACTAATTGTTAATCTTTTTGTTAAATCTCCATCTCCAGTACTTAAATCTTTTGCTGTTTCTAAAATATTATCAAGTGATTTTTTAATAAAGCTAGCTACTACAAGACTAACTAAAACAGCAACTACAATAGTTGTTAAGCCAAAGACAATAAGCATCATTAAACTTTTAGTTTCTTTATCTTTTATATCTTGTAAATGTTCTATTAAATCATCTGAAAATTTATCTTCAATTTTTTTCAAAAGGTTTATTTTTTTTGTAATAGTATCAAACCAATAGTTCTCTTCTATTTTTTGAATTCCATCAATATCTGCACTTAGAATTATTTGACGCATCCTATTTACTTCATCAATAACTCTACCTTGCATCGTTTGCTTATAAAATGCCAACTCCTTTTTGCTTCCTAGTACATCAAAACTTTTTATAAAACTATTTTGCTCAGCTATAAGATTACCAAAGTGTATCCTAACTTTTGCAGATATAGATTTAGTTGAAAAAACTGCTGCACCAACTGCTCTTTCAACTCCTGCTTTTTCTTTTGAGTAAAGAAAATTCACATATGAGTTAAGTTCTTTAATAATTTTTGGGTTATTTGCAAAACTTGCTAATGTAGCGATAGAATCCAGAAACATTCCATTTGCTGAAGTATAAAATTTTATTGCATCTTTTTTACTTATGTTAAATGAATCAACTTGTCCCCTAATATTTGTAATATTTTCTAGCTTAGAAAGTGAAGTTTGAAAATTTTTAATGTATTCATGATTTAATATGTCTAAATCTTCTTTCTCCATAAAAGCTTTTAATTCAGCCAACTTATCATTTGTGTTGCTTCTTTGTGTACGTAAAAGATCTTCAAATTTTGCGCCTTTTGTTCCAAGAAAAACAGCAGTAGCTCCACGTTCTCTTTGAGTTTCGTGAACTAATGACGTTATTTTTGTTGCTAGTTGTACTGATATGTTTAGTATATTACTATCGCTAACAACTATACTTTTTTGTATTATAGTTGATGTCATCTGATAAACAAGAGCTAATGTTGGGATTATAAAAATCAAAATCATTTTTACTCTCATACTTTGGTTATTTAAAAAATTCATTTTTTCTCCAATTAATACTAAGATTATGATATTCGTTTGAAGTATACTGCAATAATTCTCAGTTATTTTTTAACTTCTTACAAGGACACTTTGATGACATTTTGATGACATTATTCAACAATTAATGTATCTTTTTGTAACAAAAGCGCACTCTTTTACGATACAATAATCAATTATTTTATATATAGTTAGGAACAAAGTAGTGATAAAGAAAGTAAAAAAATATGCAACAACCAACACTCTTGTTATTTTAGGAATTATTTTAGGTGTATTATTTGGTAGTTTTTTACCAGAACTTGCACTTCAGCAAAAGCTTATTGGTGCTGTTTTTATCTCATTTTTAAAGATGCTTGTAGTGCCTCTTGTTTTTGCAAGTATTTTTGTAGCTATTTTGGGTCTTGGTTCACTTGAACATTTAAAAACTATCGGTCTTCGGACTATTGGTCTTTATCTTTTGACTACCGCTTTAGCTGTGTTGTTAGCGATACTAGCTATGAATATATTTCCTATTGGTGAAGCAGTGAGTAATGCTGGTTTAGAGTTTGCAAAAGCTGCTAGTATTGCTCCTTTTTCTTTTGAGACTATGATTTTAAGTTTTATTCCTACAAATATTTTTGGTTCACTTTCACATGGCTCTATGATGCAAATCATTGTTTTTTCCATAATGTTTGGAGTAGCTTCACTATTTTTAAAGCCAGAGCAACAAAAACCACTTAAAGATCTTTTTACTTCTGTTAGTGAAGCTATGTTGAAAATGGCTGAGTGGGTAATCCTTATGACACCTATTGGTGTATTTTCTCTTATATCTTATGTTATAGCTGACCAAGGTATAGAGGTTGTTTTAGGTCTTTGGAAATATATGCTTATGGTTATTGGTGTTATACTTTTTCACGCTATTGTTACACTTCCAAGTATTTTAGCTTTGTTAGGAAAAATCAATCCATATAAATATTTATCTGATGTTCGTGAAGCTCCTATTATGGCATTTTCAACCGCTTCATCTGCTGCAACATTACCAGTATCTATGCGCGTATCAGAGGAGATGGGTGGTGTTGACTCCAAGACTGCATCTTTTGTTTTACCTCTTGGGGCAACTGTCTCTATGGATGGTACGGCGGCTTACCTAACCGTAGCAGTCCTCTACATTGCAAATATGGCAAGTGTAGCTTTATCTTTTGGCGATCAAGTTCTTCTTGGCATAACAGTTGTAGCACTTAGTGTTGGTGTAGCTGCCCTTCCATCTGCTTCACTTGTTATGATGGTTGTAATTTTAAATCAAGTTGGTTTACCAGTTGAGTATATGGCTTTAATCGTTGCAGTCGATAGGATTTTAGATATGGCTAGGACATCTTTAAATGTTACATCTGATTTAATTGTTACAAAAATTGTAGATCAATATGAAAAAAATAAATCTTGATTTTGAAGAGTTCTGGGATGATGTGGAGATAGACTAGGTGAAGACATATAATATTTTTACAAATGAAGAAGATTCGCTACCAGAAGGTAAGGCTGATTTTTTACTCTTAACTGATGGAAGTTTAAACTCAAAGCTAGAAATTGAGTACTTACAACACGAGCAAGTTATTTCTGGAGATAAACTTCCCAAACTTGAGAACAACATACCAAATCCAGTCATCATAACAAGGGCTGTACATAATCTAGTTAGCTTTTCTGCACTAGAGGGTTTAGCACTTGATTTTAAAAATATGGATGCAAAAAAGATTTTTGTAAAAGGTATGAGTCTTGGTGAAACATATGAGATAAAAGGTTCTTTTTTGATTTTGGCACATAATTTTAAAACTATACCTTTAGAATTTTCGGAAATACTAAACTTTGAGATACTTAACACCTATGAGGATAAAATTTTAATCTTTTTAGCAGGTTTTATCATGAATGCGTCTAAAAGGTTTCATGTAGTTTTAGCTGGTGAAAAGGATATGAAAGATACTTTAATCATCGCAGATAGACTTCGAGAAACAGTACTTCAAAGAGTAAAACATAACAACATAACTTTAGTTACAAGTAATTCGAATGGCTTATCAACTCTAAGTTATATACCTCATGCTATTTTTACCAATTTCTCTTTTGAAGCTTCAGATATTGAGAGTTTAAGAAAATCACGTACTGTTGAAGCTTCCATATCCTACGCATCTGCAAACAAAATCACAAATCAAGAACTACTAGAACAGATAGAATATCTCATTTATATGATGTAAATTACCAAAAATATTAATACTAACTATAAGTTTTGAAGTGATATAATTTGATAAGGTACCTTTAATTATAGGATAGTTCATCATGAAAAAATCTTTTAAATTGTTTATTTTTTTACTTCTTTTTTTAACTAGTTCAGTATTTGCTAATATGCCAACAAATGGGGATGATGATTTAGTTGGTACAAGCGGTGATGATGTTATAGATGCTCTTGCCGGAGATGATAATATTACAGCACTAAATGGTAGCGATATCATAACAGGTGGAGCTGGTAATGACTTCATTGATGGAACGAATGGTGATGCAGGTATAGACATTGCTGATTATAATGGTACTTTTTCTGATTACACTATCACATACAACTCTGATCAGAACTATACAGTTACAGATATTAATACTAATGATGGGGATGAAGGAATTGATGAATTAATAAATATAGAGAGAATTCAATTTTCAGACCAAGTATATGATTTACCAATGGTATTAACTGGGGCTGCATACTCTGGCAATACTATAGTTGGTGGTACTCAAAACGATATACTTACCGGTGGTACTACAATTGATACAATTAGTGGTAATGATGGTAATGACACGATAAGTGCTGGGAGTGGTAATGATACTGTTGATGGTGGAACTGGTAACGATACTATTGATGGTGGGAATGGTGATGATATCATTGATGGTGGATTAGGCGATGATATTATTGTTGCTGGAGATGGCAATGATTTTATTACCGGTGGAGCTGGTAATGATTTTATAGATGGATTATTTAGTGATTCAGGTACAGATACTGCAAACTATTCTGGAATATATTCAGATTATACTATCACATATAATTCAGATCAAAACTATACAATTACAGATAATAACATTAGCGATGGAGATGATGGAGTAGACCAATTACTTAATATAGATAAAATTCAATTTTCAGACCAAGTATATGATTTACCAATGGTATTAACTGGGGCTGCA
>CAZZAZ010000033.1:14750-16058 GCA_964652355.1 uncultured Sulfurimonas sp.
ACTATTGATGGTGGGAATGGTGATGATATCATTGATGGTGGATTAGGCGATGATACTGCAATATTTTCAGGAGATAAAGCTGACTACACACTTGCAGATAATGGAGATGGAACATTCACGATAACAGGACCAGATGGTACTGATACATTATCAAATATAGAATATTTAAGTTTTGACGATAGGAGTCTTGCTTTAACTGCTTTTGATATAATAACTGCACCGAAAATATCAGCTATTTATGACCACTATAGACTACCAAACTTTACACAGTTTACAATAAGTTTTGATGTAAATGATACTGAATTAGATGATATGAATATTAGCATGATTCCAAGCTCTACAGACATTATACTTGCTACAATATCTCCAACAACTGTAACAGGTGGAAATGCTACTATAACGATAACTGTCGATGCAATTAATAATGCTGTAGGAAGTACAAACATAGCCGTAAATGTAGTAGATACACTAGGTAGTACATCTACGAGATTTTTCAGTATAAATGTTGGGCAAGAGTATAGTGTGATTTCAAATAAAGAAGTTAGTTCAATAACTGGTGTTGATTTTAATGGAACTCTGTACACACTTGATTCACATTTTGATTTTGATGATTCAATTGAACTAAAGATAGATAAAACAAATATATTAAATTCTAACATAGAATCAGCTCATAGCCTAGAGGATTTAAATGGAACGGTATACTTAATTCCTGAAATACCAACTATCGCAGGCACAATAGAGTATGATACTACACCAATATCTAATACTCTTTTATCTGATGCATACACTGACCACGGAACAACATTTACATTTAATGATACAAATTCTAATGGTCAAAAAATATATGTAACTTATCCTACTGGATATTTAGAGCCAATGTTTCCAATAATACACCCAATAAATGGTATATATAAAACTCTAGATGCTTTCATGAATGACTCAGTAATTGGTGCAAATCCTCATGGCATTCTCAGAGATCATACAAATACAAATTTACTAGTATTAGATTCAGCAGAGATTTCTAATCCTATAGGTTCATTAATAGAAATTAATGAAGATGGTGCTACAACAGGAAAAATAGGGTCATGGTCAAGAACAACCGTAAATGGTATAGATATGCTTATCTTGGATACAAGTAACATTAATACAGCTTATGGGATAAATAAATACAATACAGATATCGCCTTTATTGTAAGCACATTTGATGCTACGAATGGTGTCTTTGCTGCAGAATATAAGGCACCAGATGATATATACAGCTATATCCTCCTAAACAAAGAAGCAAAAGATGAGTTGTATAACTCAATT
>CAZZAZ010000034.1:0-15678 GCA_964652355.1 uncultured Sulfurimonas sp.
TTGTAAAATACCAAAAAGAGCTTTTTATTGGAACTGCTCATGAGCTTAAAACTCCTCTTGCAATTATAAAATTGAAAAACCAAGTAACACTTATCAAAGAACGAACACCAGAAGAGTATATAGAAGCACTTAAGATAACAAATAAGACAGTAGATGAGATGAATGTTATAGTCTCAAATATTTTAAATATTGGTAGACAGGAGGGAGCTCAACTTGATAAGCCCCAAGAGGTTGATATTATTAAGCTACTACAACAAAAAGCTGATGATTTTAAACTTTTAGCAGCTAATGAAGATAAAGATTTAACTATGAAGTTTGAGCCAAATGGTTTTATGGCCATTATACAAATTGGACTTTTAAATCAAATCGTACAAAATTTTTTACAAAATGCTATTAAATTCACACCAAAAGGTGGAAAAGTTGAACTAAGAAGCTCTCAAGATGATTACGGTTTACTTATAGAAGTTATAGATGAAGGTTGTGGTATTGATGAAAGTGTTGATCTATTTGCACCATTTAAAAGACAAGGAAATAAATCCGGTGTTGGACTAGGATTATTTTTAGCAAAAAGTGCTGCTGATGCTCTAGGTGCTAAAATAAATATCAGCAATAGAACAGATGAAATCAGTGGAACTATCGCATCTTTACACTTAAATTCTAAATTATCATGCTTACTGCCTAAAAATACCTAAATATTAGAGAATTTAAAAAATATTGAAGCTTTATTTTGATATAAATCCCTCGTTAAAATATATAAAAACAATTATATAAATAAGAGAAAAAAAGTATAAGGTTTACTAATGGCTTTAATTATAAATGATGAGTGTATTGCATGTGATGCATGTCGTGAAGAATGTCCAACAATAGCAATTGAAGAGGGTGACCCAATATACTATATTGATCCAGATAGATGTACAGAATGTGTTGGTGTATATGATGAACCAGCTTGTATCTCAGTATGTCCTGTTGACTGTATCATTCCAGACAAAGATAATGTAGAATCAATAGCAGAGCTTCAGTTTAAAGCTAAAAATTTAGAAGAAGAAGAATAAACAATAATATATAGGGACTAATATGGCAAAGCGAACAGCAGTGATAGATATAGGTTCTAACTCAGTTAGAATGGTTATCTATGAAAAAACTTCCCGCTTTGCTTTTCACCTTCTGTATGAAACTAAAACAAAAGTAAGACTCTCCCAAGATATATATCAAAACAATGGTAATCTTCAAGAAAAACCAATGCAAAGAACTATCTATGCATTAAGTGATTTTCTAAGTATTATTAACTCATTTAAAGCAAGAAAAGTACTTTGTGTTGCTACATCAGCACTTAGGGACGCACCAAATAAAAAAGACTTTATAAATAGAGTAAAAAAAGAGTTAAAGCTAAGTATAAAAGTTATTACGGGAGAAAGAGAAGCTTACCTAGGTGCTATAGCTTGTTCTAACCTCCTTCCAGAACAAGATAAAGCACTAAGTATTGATATTGGTGGTGGTTCTACTGAACTAGCTATTATTAATAACAAAGACATTTCAAATAACAGATCACTAAAACTTGGAACTGTAAGACTAAAAGAGCTATTTTTTGATAAACAAGATATAGATGGTGCAATTAGTTACTGCGATAATGCACTACAAAATCTTGATAACCTAGATGTAAAATCCCTAGTGGGAATAGGTGGTACTTTTAGGGCACTCACTATTGCTATTATGAAGCAAAAAAACTATCCACTTAAAAAAGTACATGCTTATGAATATACAAAAAAAGAGTTTAATCTGTTTTTGTCAAAAATCTTATCTGCAAATAATGATGAAGATTTAAAAAATCTTTTTATTAAAAAAAATAGATTTGATATTATTAAACCTGGTGCATTAATACTTAGCAGGGTAATGTTAAAGCTAAATTGCGAGAGAATCATTACAAGTGGTGTAGGAGTAAGAGAAGGAGTATACCTTAGTGATTTACTTAGAAACTCTAAAGATAAGCTTCCTGTTAACTATTCAACCTCTGTTAGATATATTTTAGATAGTTTTGTTGATGATAAACAATTTTCAAACCAACTAAATAAAGTAAGTAAAGATATATTTAATTTAACTCATGAACATTTTAAAATACCTATTGAATACCGTTATGAGTTATCTGTTGCTGCTAAACTTTATATTTGTGGCGCTAGTATAAATATTTATAATCAAAATAGACATAGCTACCAAATTATCAAAAGTGCTTTAGAATTTGAGTTTTCACATAAACAAAGTACTTTAATCTCTACACTTTGTAAATATGTTGGCAAAGACTGCCCTTCAGATTCTCATATACAAAAGTACTCAACTCTATTACCTAACGAAGATATACTAAATTCACTTATATATATATTATCGTTGAGTGTAGCATTACTTTCTCATAAGCCTAGAAATATTGATTTTGATATGAAGTTTAAAAAAAATGAATTGTTAGTAGATATGAAAAGAGATGTTTACTTAAGTCAAGAATCTATCTTGAACTTATGTGAAGTAAGAGATTTTAAGGTTAAAATCTCTGTCCCATAGTAAACTCAAAGTTTGCTGTTTTATCACCCTCTTCTTCCCCTAGAGGTTGAGCAAACATTAGTTGAATCGGTCCAACTGGCGAAAACCACTCAAGTCCAAGACCATAACCACCACGAGTAATTACATCATCATTAACCGTATTACCACTTCTAGCACTATCATAGCCACTAGTACCACCAATAGCTCCATAATCTAAAAATGCAACTAATCTCATTTTAGCTTTTGGAACCAATGGAAAACTAAATTCTATGTTATTTGATGCAGTATATTCACCACCAACGCGGATAGTATCTCCATTTGAATCGACATAAGATGGGGAAAGTGAATAAGATTCATATCCACGAACTGAACCTAAACCACCCATATAAAATCTTTCAGCGATTGGAAGGTATCCATTTTCATATACATAATAAACTCTAGCTTTATATCTAGCGATTAGGTCAAACCCTACCCACTCCTCTAAACCTTTATAAGCTCCAAATGTAGTCCTACTTTTAATAAACTCAGCATCACCACCAACTCCAGAATATTCTATACTTTGACTTCCTGTGAAACCTTTTCTTGGTAGGTAATAATCATCAGTACTATCATATTTAACACTGATAGTTACAGAACTTTTTGAATAATCTTCATAAAATAATTTTTGCTCTGTTGTTAAATTTGAGTCTTCAATACCTTCATAAGAGTTATCTGAAAATGCATAACCAACATAACCACTTGTATATCTTGTAAATCTATGCCCTAATCCTAGACTAATACCATCTGAAAGAACCGTATAATCATTATATTCATAATCAGATGTATAGATAGAGAAATTACCAGAGAAGTCACTATCATTTAGTCTAGGGTTTGAGATATTAAATGCATAGTTTGAAGTAAGCTCTGAACGTTCTAACTTAACACCAACATTTATACCAGAACCCCATACATTCCTATCATCAACTGCGATACTAACAAGTAGTCCACCGTATGAACCATATCCACCACCTAGTTGAATATTTCCAGTAGGTGCTTCTTTAAGTTTTACGATTAAATCCATAGTTGAGTTATCTATTCTCTTCTCTTCAATGGTAGTACCATCAAAGAAACCAAGACGACCAAGTGCAGATCTTGAATCTGTTAAATCAGTAAGAGAGTACATATCACCAGGCCCAAGATATAGTTCACGACGAATAATTCTATCAAGAGTCCTAGTATTTCCTGAGATAATTACATCTCTGATTTTAACCTTTTCGCCTGGCATAATTTTAAATACTACTTCAACAGTTTTTTTCTCTTTATTTTTTTTCAAATCAGGAACAACTTGACAAAATGCATAAGATAAATCTGCTACAAGTGTTTTAATTCTTTGAGAATCATCACGAAATGTTTTAATATTAAAAGTTTCTCCAGGTTCTAAAGTAATAACATCTAAAACTTTTTCATCATCTATAACTTGTTTAACTTGCTTTATTGAAATTTTTGAAATTTTATATGACACACCCTCTGTAATTTGATAAGACATATCAGCTGTATAATTATTGAAGTTTACTTTCACAAATGGTTCTTTAACTTCAGCATCAAGATAACCATACTGCATATAGTAGTCACGGATTCTAAGTGGATCATAAGCTAAATCCACAAGCTTCATTTCACCACTATTACGACCCCAAAACCAACCCATAAACTGATTTTCTTTATTTGCTATAACTTCATCAAAATCATCAGAGTCAAGTCCATGGACTCCACTGTAATCAAGATTTTCAATAATAACCTCTTCACCTTCATTTACAACAAAAGTAACTTTTATACTTCCGTTTTCAAGGTACTCTTTTTGAATCTCTACAACTGAGTCTATTTTTGCATCTTGAGAGATTGCTTCTATAATTCTTTTTTTAGCTGCATTTAGTTTTTTATCATCATATAAAGAACCACGTTTTATTTGAATAACTGAGTCTATAATCTCATCATCATTCTCTTTCCAACCCTTTAACTCTATCTTAGAGATAAGTGCTTTTTCCTCAAAGTTATAAGTTAATTCACCATTTTTAAAATCAACCCACGCATCTTTGAAATAACCTTGCTCATAATACTTTTTTAACGATTCATGAATCTGTTCATCACTAACATTATCTCCAACGGCAAAATCAAGCATTCTTAGTGCAACTGGTTCTGAGATATGTACCATCCCTTTAAATTTAATAGATTCTATTGTATTGGCAAAAGAGTTGAGGCTTAAAAGTGTTAAAAGAAGAGCTAAAAATATTTTCATTAATTTTCCATAGTTTATAAATTTAAAAGAGATTCTACCTTTTATGTGGTTAATGTTATATAAATTATGTATAATTTTATAAAATAAAACAAAAGAATCAATATGAATGTAGCAATTGTAGGGTTAGGACTAATGGGTGGCTCTTTAGCTCTAAGTTTAAAAAAATTAGATTTTATACAAGAGATAGTTGGAAGCGATCATAATCAACTACATCAAAAGCAAGCATTGGAGCTTGATTTAGTAAGTAAAATAGTTGATTTTAAAGATACCATCAACTATGATGTAATTTTTCTTGCCATTCCTGTTGATGGTGTAATTGCAGCTATAAAAGAGCTTACAAATGTTTCTAAAACTACAACTATCATAGATCTAGGAAGTACAAAAGCAAAAATTGTTGCATCTATTCCTCAAAGTATAAGAGAAAATTTTGTAGCAGCACATCCAATGACTGGTACTGAAAACTTTGGTCCATTAGCTGCTATTGAAAAGCTTTATGAAGAGAAGGTTGTAGTTTTATGTGATTTAGAAAAAAGCGGTACAACACAACAAGAAGTATCTAGAAAAATTTTTAAAGCCTTAGGTATGAAAAAGTATTTTATGGGTGCTGCAGAGCATGATCGTCATGCTGCATTTATATCCCACATGCCTCATGCTATCTCTTACTCTATTGCAAATACTGTAATGAACCAAGAGAACAAACACAATATCTTAGCTCTAGCTGCTGGTGGATTTCGTTCTATGAGTCGTTTAGCTAAATCTTCTGCGTATATGTGGGAGGATATTTTTAGACAAAATAAAGAGAACCTTCTTGAAGCGATAGAGCTATTTGAAGATGAACTTCAACAGCTAAAGAAAAACATCCAAAATGATGATTGGGATGATGTCCATAAAACTATCGAATCCGGAAATAAACTTCATGATATTTTAGACTAACTTTAAGTAATACTATACTTTTCAACTAGCTCTTTTACTCTTTTTTTATCTAGTGTTTTTTTATTTGCTGAATAAAGATTGTTTTCCAAAATATCTAGTACTTCTTTTACCTCAATATCATCTTTAAACGGCAACAGTTTTATTAAAAGAAGTTTTTCATTTTTTATAGAGACTACTTTTTCTTTTGCTTTAAAACTCCATGGTTTAAAGTACATAATAGCTAAACCTATCACCAGTCCAAGTAAAAACACTTCTATCAACACAGTAGTATTTATATCCAAAGTATTTGAAAGTGTTGTTTGAACTTTAGGTGTATCTAACTGCTCTCTCTTTATAGTTAAGTTCTCTTGTGGTTTTGAATTTTTAACTTTTATCGCTACTTCTTTTGTTGAAACTGTTTTAATCTCTTTTGTTTTATTATCAAAATATTTTAAAGTAAAAGATGGAATTGTAAAATCGTTATCTGATACAAAAGCCATCTTCTGACTTAATTTATTTCCATCTATTTGTATCTTTTCATCAAAAACATTAGCATCACTAATACTTGGTTTAAAACTTTTTATATCCTCTAAGTTTCCATCTCCAAGTACAGTTATTTCCACATTTACAGCTTCATTTGAATCTATTTCAGTTTTATCAACCTTAGCACTTATACTAAAATCTCCAACTAAGCTAACACCTAAAGGAAGCGGTTTTACATCTATACTTAATGAGTTAGAAAAATAAGTTTTCCACTTAACTTGAGCCATAAAAGCACCCCAAGAATCACGACCGCGAACTCTTGAAGCTATACGCATCTGAGCCTTATCTATTTCTAGGTTACCTACTCTTTGCGCGGCCATTGTATAGATTACTTTTGAAATATTATAAGAGCCTTCGTTATATCTTTGTGGCTTAGATTCATTTTTAACCCAAAAGCCTTTTAGCTGTGGAGCTATAAATTCACTATCAACTGCATTTGCACCACGTTTTTGTTTAAATAATAGCGTTAAATGAAATGTTTCACCAACTAAAACCTCGTCTTTATCGGTTGATAATTCTAATACAAAATCCTTATCTTTTGCTCCACTAACTGGAACTACCTTTAAACTTACACTATTACTTTTCTCTAATTTTCCATCAATTTCAACCTCAGTTGAATCGATTTCACAAGAAGAAGTTGGTATAAACTTATAAGATAATATATAACTTTTTTGATAGTTTCCATTTACCATATTTATACTAGTTTGAGAGGCTGTTGAGATTACATCAGTATTACATAAACGCATAATAGCTGGTCTTGTTATATCTTCACCACTTAAGTTTAGTGAGTAAGTTACCATTTCACCTAACTCTACTTTATCTGAGTTCAAACTTGCTACCACCGAGGCTTGTACAAAACCTGCTATTAAAAATAATAATAAAAATATTCTTACCATGGTTTTTCATCCCCTCCTTCATATTGTTTTTGTTCTTTATTTAGTTTATACATATATGTATTTTTATTCATATTTAGCTGTTTTAACCACTTTTGTTCCTCTGCTTCACTCATCTTTTCTTTTGACAACTCTTGTGGAGCTCCTGCTTTAGAGTTGTCTTCATCTTTTTTCTTTTCATCTTTTTTTAGTTTTTTCAAATCCTCTTTTTTCTTTTTTTGTTTCTCTTTTGCTTTTTGTTTCTCTTGTTCTGATTTCTCTTTTTTACTTTTCATATCATCTTTGTTTTTTTGTTTATCATCAGATTTTTTACTTTTTGAACTATTTTTTTCATCTTTGTTTTTATCTTTTTCATCTGATGATTTATCTTTATTTTCATCAGAATCTTTTTTCTTAGAATCTTTAGAGTCTTTAGAATCTTTCTTTTTATCATCTTTTTTATCTTGATTTTTTTGATCTTTATTATCTTGCTTATCTTTATTTTTCTCTTTTTCTAAAAGCTTTTTTACCATCTCCATATTTTCTCTTGTATCTTTATCTTCTAAAAGTTTTAAAGACTCTTCATAAGACTTTACAGCTTCTTGTAAATTTTTACCTTTGCCCTGCTTCGCATAAGCATTTGCCATATTTGACAAGTTCTTAGCCCTTTGTTCGTTTGTATCAAAAGTAGCTTTTTTGTAAGAATCTATCGCCTCTTTATATTTATCTTGTTTATAAAAAGAGTTACCAGCATTGAAGTATGCTTCACCTTTAGCATTTGTATCTGCATAATTTTTATAAATCTCAGCAGATTTTTCAAACTCCCCTAGTTCATAAGCTTTTTTAGCCTTATCTAACTCCATAAAATCCAATAAACCAGCTTTTACTTCAGTTGAGAACAGTGCTAAAGACAACACAAAAATTGAAGCTAAATTACTTTGTCTTTTAGATATTGAACTTGTAGCTATCAGAAGCAAAAACAAAGCCATAGCAACTGGATAATAGAATAAAGGTATATACTTTTGTATCTCTTCAGACTTTAAATCTTTCTCATCACTTATACTACTTATCTCTCTAAACATTGTTTTGATATCATTTGATGATGATACAGCTTGTATATAGACACCACCGGTTTGAGTAGCTAACTCTGAAATACTTTCATTTAGTTTTGAGACAATAATAGCTCCATTATGTTTTATGAACTCTCCATTTTTAAGTTTAATTGGTGCCCCTGCTTTTGTAGCAATACCTAGAACAAAAACAACTATACCATTCTCTTTAGCCATCTCTATCTCTTTAGAAAAATCTTTTTTATCTCCGCCATCACTTAAAAGTAAAAGATACTTTTTTTCATTATCTTTTTGTGTTTGATTTACAACTTTTAGTACGGATAAAATATCTGTACCTTTTTCAGTAATTGAACTAGTATCGAGTTGTTTTAGTAAAAAACTAACAGCTGCTGTGTCAAAAGAAAGCGGTGAAACAAGGTATGAATTTTTAGCAAAAGCTACAACACCTATTCTCTCATTTGGAGCAGAATCAAGTAGCGTTATGGCCTTTTGTTTTGCTAACTCTAAACGGTTTGGATACATATCAGTAGCTAACATTGAGTCTGAAATATCAAGAGCTATCATTATGTCTGCAGATTTTGCTTTCACCTTAACTTTTGCATCTTTTATAACTGGCTCAGAAAGGGCAACTATCATAAAGATAGCCATTAGTAAGAACAAAGCATTTCTTGCCTTTATAGTTAAACTATTTGCACTAACTCTTAACTTATCCATAACCTCTTGGCTAAAAAAATGCTCCTGAGTCTCTTTTTGAGTAAGAAGTAAACCAAACAAAACAAACAAAGGTGGCAACATATAGTATAAAAATTCTGGATGTAAAAAACTCATGCGCTACCTCTTTTGTTTCTAAGATATACATACATCATTAAAGATAGTAGTGATATAAACAGCGGATACATATAGTAGTAGTTTAAATATGTAAAAGTTTCAGACTTTATCTCTGATTTTTCTAGTTCATCAATTCTTTTATACACCTCTTTAAGTTGGGTTGCACTTGATGCTCCAAAGGCTACACCACCCGTTTGCTCTGCTATTTTTAGTAATACTCGTTGGTTATACTCCCTAGCATTTCCAACACCAATAGGATAAACTTTTATCCCCTCTTTTTTTGCCATCTCTAGAGCTATATTTAACGGTATTTTATCAACTTGAGGAGTTGAGTAACCATCTGTTAAAAGTATCGCTACCTTTGATTTTGATTTACTCATCTTTAAAAGATTTACACCTTGTGCTAGTGAAGTATTTAATGCTGTGTATTTTCCAGCCATACCAATGTGTAACTGAGATACAATCTTGTTCAAAATATTTTCATCATAAGTAAGTGGTGATGCGATAAATGAGTAAGCTCCAAAAACAACAAGACCTATGTTGTCATTTTTTCTCTCTTTTATAAAATCATTTACTATATTTTTAACAGCATCAAAACGAGTTAGAGCTTTGTTATTTCTGTCGAAACCTTGTGCCTTCATAGATTCTGATGCATCCAAAATCAAAGCTATCTCATAACCATCTTTTGGTTCAATCTCATAAGGCTCATCTTTCACCGGTGACATCAAGGTTAGAACAAGCATACTTACCCCAAGCCATTTTAAAAACCATAATGTTTTAGATGCTGATACTGAGTGTTTTAAAAACTGTCCCGTATGCGGAAAATATATAGATGGTACTTTCATTTTACAAAACTTTGCGCAAAGAACAAAAAGTAAAAAGATTAGACCTAGTAATGGGAACTCAAAAAAAAGTCCGTCAAACATCAAGCATACCTTTATATAATTCTATATATCCTAGCACTTCTTTATCAAATGAATCTACATCTTTTTTGTACTTATACAATTCTAGTCTTTGCGTTAGGTTATTGTACATCTCTAAATGTCTATCACTATCATTTTTAAATGTAGCTCCATAGTTTGTAATTGCATAAGCAGTATTTTTTGTATCACTTAAATCAAGCTCATTAATCAACTTCATATGAACCTTTCTAAGATTATATGCATTTTTATGTTTTAACCATTTATAGATTAAAAAAGCGATTGCTAAGACTAAAATAAGTGCTAAAAAACTAACACCTAAAAAATAGTATAGTGAGTACTCATTAACATCAACTATTGGTTTTATATCATGCAAGGGAATAGTATAGTTTTGATTTTGTACTTGTTTCATCTACCTACCCTCAAACAATCTTCTAAGCCCAACACTAGGGTTAGAATCTGTATATATTTTTGTAAAACGGATCTGATGCTTACGAAGAGTTTCATAAAGTAAGCGATCATGTTCTGCAACTTTTTTAGCATAAGCTTTTACACTCGAAGCATTAAAATCTCCCTCTAAAACTGCACCACTCTCAGGATCAACTAAAGATGAAAAGCCCATCTCTGGTGGATTTTCTTCTAGTCTATCACGGACTATAATACAAACGACTTCATGTTTTTTAGCCAAAAGTTTAAAATCTGGAATCTCAAAAAAATCACCAATTATTAAAATAAGTGACTTTCTTTTCAATCTTTTATATAAACCATCTGATATGACTTTGAAATCTACTTGTTTATTTAGTGCATCAAAATCTAAAATCTCTTGTACATTTTTTTGAATTTGATAAAGTTTTTTACTTGGTTTCGTGTGAGAAACCATCTCATCTGTAAATATATATGAACTTAGAAGATCCCCATTTTTTAAAGTTGAAAAACTAAGGTGTGCGTTAATATCTGCAATCATATCCTGTTTAAAAATTTCAGAACCAAAATGTACACTACCGTTTAAAACAGATACAAGGACTACATTTAGTTCCCGCTCTTCACGAAATACTTTTATAAATGGAGTTTGAAGCTTTGCTGTAACATTCCAGTCTATATGGCGGATATCATCACCTGGCATATACTCACGAAGCTCTATAAAATCGTAACCTTCACCTTGAAATATTGAAGGATTATTCCCGACCATTTCGCTAAAGACTTGACGTCTTGCACGAACTAAAATCTTTTGTAGTTTGCTCATAATAAACCTATGGTATCGCTACAGTCTCTAACACTTTTTGAATAATCTCATCAGTTGTAATACCTTCAGCTTCTGCTTCATAGGTCATAACTATACGATGACGCATCAACTCTTTGGCTATATATGCAACATCAACAGGTGTTACAAAATCTTTCTCACGCATAAATGCCATAGCTTTTACCGCTTTAAACATGTCGATACTCACACGAGGAGATGCTCCAAACTGGATAAAATCTTTTAAATCTTCAAGTCCATAATCTTGTGGATTTCTTGTAGCATTAACAAGTTCAATCATATACTTTTCAACCTCTTCATCTACATGAACTTTTTGAATAGCTTCTTTTAACTCGTTAATCTCTTCTTTTGATACAACAGCTTCAATAGTTTCAAAATTTCCACTAGAGATTCGTCTAGCAATCTCAAGCTCTTCATCTTTTGTATTGTAATCAACTACAAGTTTTAACATAAAACGGTCAAGTTGAGCTTCTGGAAGTTGGTAAACACCCTCTTGTTCAACTGGATTTTGTGTAGCCATTACAAAAAATGGTGGATCTATTTTAAAAGTAGTATCACCTAAAGTAACTTGCTTCTCTTGCATAACCTCAAGTAATGCAGACTGAACTTTTGCAGGGGCACGATTAATCTCATCTGCTAAAAGTAAGTTTGTAAAAATAGGACCTTTTTTAATCTTAAAACTATTGTTTTGAGGGTCATAAATCTCAGCACCTAAAATATCTGAAGGGAGTAAGTCAGGAGTAAACTGAGCCCGTTTAAAGTTTAGTCCGAGTGATTTTGCCAATGCATTCACTGTCGTTGTTTTTGCAAGACCTGGTACACCCTCTATCAGGATATGTCCATCACATAAAAGTGCGATAAGAAGAGAGTCTATCATCCTCTCTTGTCCAACTACTACTTTTGCCACTTCTTTTTTAACTGTTTGTATCTTAGAAATCATAAGCTTTTAGCCTCATATATAAATTGTTAAAATTTTAACTAAATGAGGTTAATAGTTGGTAAAAGAGTAGCTTTATCCCACCTTTGTAAGAAATCTTTTCTCTTATAAACTTTTGCACCAAGTCTTTTTTTGTATTCCATATGTGGATGACCTAGATTCCAAAATGAAAATTTTCTCTCTTGTAAATATTTTGCTAGTAAAACTAGTTGCAAAGTTCCATAGTTATTATGTACTTTTTCACGAGAACTAAAGCCGGTTAGACTTGTATATGTTTCACCAATTATGTAGCCTATTTCACCAGATATCAACTCATTTGTTTCTTTATCACAAAGCTCAACAGATACTAGTTTAAAATTTTCAAAACTATTTTTAGTATATATATTTTTCATAACTTCTATATATTTATCTTTTAACCAGTTATATTTATGTGTTTTTGAAATAGCATCTAACACTTCATCAAATTTTGTATTTATAGTAAACGTATAATTTTGCTTCTTTAGCAATTTTTTTACTTTTTCAGAGATATGTAAATCTTTAAAATCTAGTAAGGCATAAGCATATTGAAGTTCCGGAAGAAGTACTAATCCCTCTTTAGTATCATATGTCGTGCTTATAAATCCAGCTTTTGCTAAATTTATATAAAAATTTTCACTCCAATCATCACTCCAGTAATAATTATTAGTAATATTTTCACGGATTTGATGAGTAAAAAGTTCTTTATCATTTAGCACATCTTGAACTATATAGTAAATCTCTCTCACGTTAATTATTTGCTACCAAGTACAGATATAACTCACAATTGTTAGGGTTTAGCCAAACATCTTCTATATGGCTAGGTTTTACTCTTGTTGCACTTTTTACAATAGAAGAGCTTTCAAACACTCCACCACTTATTTCACCACTTAAAACTGAAAGTATCTCATCTTCTGAACGCATATGAGTCCTTTGTCTTTTAGAGAGTGCTGATTTTGCTAAAGAGTAAGCGACTCTTTGTTGTTGTGCGAAACTAATATATTCCTCTTTTTCAGCTATTCCAATACTAGCTAATTTAGCATTTTCATTTGGTCTATAAAACCAAATAGGTTTAGAGTTATGCATAGGGTACTTAGTTCTTACACTTTTTAATACATCATTCGAATAACATCTACTTTGCATCAGTTTTGTATCATCAAATTTTTCTTTTTTTAATGGTCTTAACTTTAACTTTTGTTTTGATTTTGGATTTTTTATCAATACATAAAGATTTCTATCATCATCAAAATAGGCATCAACCTGATAAGAGTTATGTAAAAATGATTTAGACAAGGCTCGCACTTTTTCTACACTTTGAAAAGATTTATGATTTGTACTAACATTTGAACTATTTTTATATATTGAAGTTATAAAAGATTCTATTGAGTGTGACAACTCTGCTTTTGCTTTATTTATAGCTTCATTTCTTTGCATATACATACCCTGAAAGTTGACTGGTGCTGAACCAACTGCATAAAATGAGTCAAGTAAATTTTGATTTTTTAGCCAGTATGGTTTTTCAGTACCTTGTTTACTTGGACTTGGCGTACATGCTGTAAAAAGGTATAGTGATAAAAATAAAATAATTACCTTATTCATAAGGGTATAGACTACCTTTTGCTAACAAATCTCCATCTTCATCATACTGAAAAAATAGTAGCTGTGTAGAGTTCACTTTTTTAAGTCTTATATTATGTATATCTTGACATATATTTTTACCATAAGTTATTTTTTCTTTGAAATCTACTATTTTTGTAGTTTTATTTTCTATTATCAACTCTCCACCACAGTTTTGTGAGTTGTAATTAATAGTAGCTAAACCAGAGTCTGAGATTTCAAGTTCTAAATCCATACTTCCACCATTTGACTTCATTATAAAACCACTCCAGTTTCCATAAAAACCTCGTCTTGCACGATTTATCGTTTCAATAGAACTCTCTTTATATATTATATGTTTTGGTTTTCTCATATCTGAAATATCTTTCGAAGATATAACTTTTGCATGTCGTAAAAATGCAGGGATATACTCAACTTTACCAGAAATGGTATATGTCGAACTAATATCATCATATTCAAACTTACTTATCTCTAAAGATAGAGCTAACTTTCTCGCATCAGCTACACTAGAATGACGAATAGATGGTTTTTTACTTGCAATAGCTTCAACTATAAAAGCATCTTCAGCAGCAAGTTTTAAGTCTTTTAGTTTTATATCTGGATTTGAATATCTAAAATTATCTAACACTATAAAATGAGGTGACATATCTTGTATATCTTCATCTGTAGCATAAGCTTCTATAGTTACTTTTAAATCTCCAAAGTTTTCACCATGACTAAACTTCGGTTCACCCTTTATATGTATAACTCCACCAGATTTTTCTTTAACAATATCATCTAAAATTTTTCCATTTACCATTACGGTTTCTGAAAGTAAAAACTCGCCAAATATTTCACGAGCAGCTGCATATTTTGCTTTTTTAAGAGCAATTTGTTCTAGTTCTATTAGTGTCTTATCTGAGTAAAGCATCTGGTTGACAGTTATAGTCTTTATAACTGTCTTGTCAGAAAATAGTGCGCTTGCTAAAAGCAATAATAATAGTAATTTTTTCATAAAGCTATTGTAGCAAAATTACTAATCAAATGGTAGGTGGACTCCACCACCATCTTCAACTACTACATTACCCGCTCCACGCCAGTCTTTGTTGTCTTCAATAATTTCTGAACCACTAAAAGCAGATCCATTTTGCTTTCTTCTACAAATATCATTTTTAGATATTAAACCTAAAGTCCCATCTACAACTTTAGCATAAGAAAGTTTTGGAGTCACACGAGTAATTTCTAGCTCTGCAACTTTTTCTTCTAAACGACCAAGTGGTTCTTTAGTATATGGATCTATCATCTTTTTTCCAAGCTTCATAACATCAAACTTCATACCAATCTTAAAACTATTTCCACCTTGATTTAAGACAATATTTCCAATCCTACTTATATCAATAATTCGTGGAGGATAAATATTTTCTAAAAGTGATATTGTAATCTCTTGAGATACTTTTTCAAGAGAATTTTGAAGTAACATTTTATAGCTAACTCCTGTACCAGACACATCTATACTAGCCTTAACAGTATCAGACCATTTAATCTGTGAAGTTCCAACAACAACAATCCTATAATCAACTATTAACTCAACTATATTTTTATTTGTAGTAGTACCTAGAGACATATTTCTAGATGTTTTGTTATAAAATGAAGCATTTTGAATAGTTCCAACTAATAAATAATCAGCACCTAACCTTTGCCCTAGTTTTACTTTTTGAGACAATGAAACTTTTTCTGATGATAGAAGGTTCATCTCACTTGCCATATCTCTAGTATAAGATCTATCTAAAACTGCAAATTTTCTAGCTTGAGTCATATTGTTTGTCAAAGTTTGAGTAAGCATATCTGAAACTTTACTAGATTTATAGGTTTTGTTGTTAAGTTTGAAATACTTATCTGATGAGTAAAAAGGCATTACTGCTATTTTTC
>CAZZAZ010000035.1:0-948 GCA_964652355.1 uncultured Sulfurimonas sp.
TATCTAGTTAAACTATCAGTCTCTAAAATTTCATTCCAACTATCTCCACCATCAGTAGTTTTATAAACCCTACCTTTAGATTTAGAAAACTCTCTTCCTTGAGCATTTGTACCTATCTCTGTTTGAACATATACAATATTTGTATTTTGTATTGTAAAACCACGAACTACAAGCGTCTCTTCATTCTCTTTTAAAGAGATTCCATCTATTTTACTTGACCAATTCTCAGCCCCATCTATACTTTTATACACACCAAAAGTTTTTCCACTACCTTGTGTCCCTGCCCAAATAATATTTGGATTATTTTGATCAACTGATAAAGAAAATATATTTATATTATCACTAGTAACACCACCCCTTATAGTGATACCATTATTTTTCTTTGTCCATGTCTGCCCACGATTTATTGATTTAACTACCCCTATATTATTATCAGTAACATACATTATATTTGGATTTAGGGGGTTAAACTTTATGTCATAACCAATTCCACCTATTGGGCCACCCAAGTCTTCCCATTGTTCACTAGAAACAACTAACTCTTCATTACTCAACATTTGTACATTATCTATATAAAATATTTCTTGTGTCAAACCCTCAAAGCTTATACCACCTTTTCTAGAGTTTAAATCATCACTTGTATATTCATAAAGTTTAATATTGTTTAAATATAATGTTAACGTATTATCTTTATGAGAAATTTTTAAAGTATGGTAAGAGTTTAAACTTACACTTGATGAAATATCAGAGTTTATAACTTCAAATGTACTTTCATCAACTTGCTGTTGTAAATAAAATCCACTTGGGCTTACTCCAAAAAAATAACGCTGAGATCCAGAAGTAAAAAGGTTTATATGAAATCTAGATTCTGCATCAGTTAGTTTGTATTCTAAACTTAGATTATAATCACCATAATTACCAATATTAGATATAAATGAATTGTCTGAA
>CAZZAZ010000035.1:958-14936 GCA_964652355.1 uncultured Sulfurimonas sp.
ATCAGATAATGCTGTTTCAAAATCTTCGTTTATTAACAAGGTTGCCCCATTTAACGACATATAAATCATAAGTAATATACCTAATAACTTCATTTTTCAACTCCTAACAGCATCTTTTTTTTATATATTTCTAAATTTTGAGAAGATATACTCATATTTGTATCTCTTATTATATTATCAATAAAATAAGCATAAGTTAAAGTAACCTCTAAATTAACAATTTTTGGACTATTTAAACTAAAAACAAAACCTATTTTATCTGTTGTTTTTGCAGGTATTCTAGTGTCAGATTCCAAGTGAATTGGTCGCCAAAAATATTCAGGATATGTATGTTTAAACCTTGAACTATTTGCTGAATAACCGCCAACTGGTCTAAATATCTTAGCAAATACTTTTCCATTGCCTTTGATTGAACTCCAAGACGGTAATATATTTTTAGTATCTTGAACTATATTTTTAGAATTTTCATCAGTAACATCAAGCTTTAAAATCATATGTCTAAATGGTGAACCAGTTGGTATATCATGTCCCGCACCAATATTTGTTATAAAAACATCTATATAAAGTTTATTGTTTTTTATTTTTTGTTCTATCTTTATGTCTAAAGCATTTTTTATAAACTCTTTATCTATATTCATATTGTGAGAATGTATCTCTTGTCTATCTCTTAAATAGCCACCTTTAATTTTATCAGCTAAAAAACCACTTTTTTTTTGCTCTGTCATATGACAACTTTGACAACTTTTATTTTGTTTTGGATAAACAGATTTTTTCCATTCATCATATTCAGAATATATCGTAACACCCCAAAACTTAGCGCTATGACAACTTGCACAATATTTACTTTGCTCATAAACACTAGAATAAGCATCAAAACGTGGATATACATCATGCATTGGTCCAAATAGTAGTTCAACTTCATCATTAGGACGTAAGAATTCCATATTATCAATACCTAAAAGATTTTCATTTTTTAAATTAATATCTTTAATTTTATGACAAAAATCACAACTAATACCCTCTTTTTCAACAGCACTCAAATCATCCATATTTATATCTTTTTTATTTTTTAAAGCTGTTATTGGCATATGACATTTCATACAATTACCTACAGATGATGAAAAATCTTTTTTAAATCCTTTGTTAAATATCTCTAAAAAGTTTTTATTAACTGCTGAGGATGCGTGTTTATCTTTTGTCCATTCTTTGACAATAGAGTTATGGCACTCTTGACAGACTTTTTCTTTTTTTATCTTAGGTTCACTTGTGATTGATTCTAGTAATGATGGTGTAAATTTATAGTTTTTATTATCTTTTTTAGGTAGTTTTTTTAAAATAATTTTATATTCTTTATCAAACCCAATAAAATGATCCCCTCCAATTAAATAACCATTTTTAGATGCTGTTATATATTTTGATTTAACGTTTGTATCTATCTTTAAATTAAAATAACCCTGTCTATTTGTACTCGTAATTATATTTGTATTTTGGATTTTTACAGTTGAGAAAGGAATAGCTTTTGCATCACTATCAACAACTTTTCCTTTCAGATAAAAGGCTTGTAAATTTAAAGAAAATAAAGTAATTAATAATAAATTAACAAATATAATATTGACTTTCATATCCCTATCCTAACTTAGTTTCTTAAATCTTATCTAATTTAGCTATAATTGCGAATTAATATAAGGTAAATCATGAAAAAAATCGCAATTATCGGTCGTCCAAATGTTGGAAAATCTTCACTATTTAACAGACTTGTAAAAAACAGAGATGCTATTACTTCAGATATTGCGGGAACTACTCGTGATGTAAAAAGACGAACTGCTGTTTTTATCAACAAAGAAGCTCAACTACTAGACACTGGTGGACTAGATAAAGGTTGTGAACTTTTTGACAAGATTAAAGAGATGAGTTTAAAAGCTGCATACAAAGCAGATATCATTCTTTATATGGTTGATGGAAAAGGTATCCCAGAAGATGAGGATAAAAAACTTTTTTATGAACTACAAACTATGGGTAAGGATATGGCTCTAGTTGTTAACAAAATTGATAACGACAAGATGAAAGAGAAACTTTGGGATTATTATGAGTTTGGTACTGATGCTATTTTTGGTATCTCTGTATCTCACAACAGAAATACCGTTGAGCTTTTAGACTGGATTGCTAGTAAGATTCCAGATTCTGACATCATCAAAGAAGATGAGGAAGAGGAAGAAGAGATAATCGTAAATGAACCAGAACTTGCTGATGAAGACTTCTTTGCAAATGTAGCAGAACAAAGCGAAGAAGATGACGGCTTTACTTACTGGGATGAAGACGAGATGGATGGAATGGTTGAAGATGACTCTATCTTTGGTCGAAATGATGATATCAAAGAGTTTGATGAAGATGATATAAACCATATAAAAATCTCTATCATTGGTCGTACAAATGTTGGAAAATCATCACTTTTAAATGCTCTTTTAGGTGAAGAGCGTTCTGTTGTAAGTTCTGTTGCTGGGACTACAATAGATCCAATTGATGAAAGTGTTGACTACAAAGGTAAACAACTTACATTTGTTGATACTGCTGGGCTTCGTCGTCGTGGTAAAATTGTAGGGATTGAGAAGTTTGCACTTATGCGTACACAAGAGATGTTAGATAACTCAAACATGGCACTTGTTGTTCTAGATGCTAGTGAGCCATTTTTAGACCTTGATGAAAAGATTGCTGGGTTAGTCGATAGCAACAGACTTGCTTGTATCATCGTTCTTAACAAGTGGGATATATCTAAACGTGAAGAGCATGACAAAATCATCCAATCAGTTCGTGATAGATTTAAATTTTTAGCTTATGCACCTATCATCACACTATCTGCAAAATCTCATCAAAGAGTTGATAAACTTAACGATATGATTTTAGAGATAAATGAAAACTACTCTCAACGTATCACAACTTCACAACTAAATGATGTTATGGACAAAGCAATGCGTAGGCATCAACTTCCATCTATGCATGGTCAAGTTATACGCATCTACTATGCTACTCAGTATGAAACTCGCCCACCTAAAATTGCTATCATTATGAATAAGCCTAAGGGGCTTCATTTTACTTATAGAAGATATTTAACTAACAAACTTCGTGAAGCTTTTAGCTTTTCTGGGACACCTTTGTTGTTTAAGGCTAAGAAGAAGGGTGAAAAATAGTGCCCTTTGCTTCAGCGTATGGAATATTTTTCAAAGAAAAATGTTCACGGGAGCTGAAAGTAGAGCGAAGGGTAGTTCCAAAGCTTTGCTTTGGAACTAGTTTATAGGTAGAAATATTCCCTACACTGTAAAAAATGGCTAGAACGGTTTTAAAACCACCATTGCAACAATAACCAACATAAGCAAAGTTGGAATTTCATTATACATTCTAAAAAACTTTCCACTTTTTGTACATCTATCTTCTAAAAACTCTTTTCTATATTTATCCATAGAAAAAAAGTAGATAACCAAAAAAAGCACAAACGTGATTTTAGTATGTAACCAAGCATTTCCAGCAAAACCATACATATAAGAAAGGTATGCACCGGAAAATATTGTAGCCCACATAGATGGAACGCCTATATACTTAAAAAGTTTCATCTCTTGGATTTTTACTACTTCTACAAAACCGGCATTATCAATATGCTCAGCATGGTAAACAAAAAGTCTTGGTAAGTAAAACAAAACAGCAAACCAAGAGACGAATGAAATCACATGAAACCAGAGAACCCAGTTATACATTAAGCGTCTAGTGTCTCTATATCTTTAATTGAACCATTTTTATGTGATACTACTTTATCATGAAGGCGACGAAGGGCTTTAGTTGCTCTATCTATTGCTAGGTCTATTGCAGCATCTAAATTATCATCAACTTGAGAAATAACAACTGGTTGAGCATGAGCTACATGAATATCAAATTCTATTGATACACCTTTTTTTTCAGCTTTTACATGTACATTTACAGATGTAATATCTAATGAGTATTTTGTGAAGCTGTCTATTGCAGATTCTATGTGGGCTCTTGTTGAGCTTTGAAGTGTTACATCTTTTGCATGAACTTGTACATTCATAATAAATCCTTTAATTGAGTAATTTTTTACTCTGTCTTAACTGTATGATAGCAAAAAATAGTTAAAAAATGTATAATGTCAAAAAAAATTTATAAATTATTTTGGAGTTAGATTTTATGAGAGTATTAACAGGTATACAACCATCAGGAGATTTACATATTGGGAACTATTTTGGTTCTATAAAACAAATGGTAGAAGCACAAAAAAATAGTGAAACGTTTGCATTTATTGCAAACTATCATGCTATGACTTCTGTACAAGACGGTAAAAGACTGTCCAAACTTACAATGCAATGCGCTACTGACTTTTTAGCACTTGGAATAGACCCACAAAAATCTACATTTTGGGTTCAGTCAGATGTAAAAGAGGTATTAGAGCTTTACTGGATACTTTCAGGCTTTACACCAATGGGTTTATTAGAACGTGCTCATAGTTACAAAGACAAAACTGCACGTGGTCAAGCAACTAACCATTCACTTTTTTCATATCCTGTTTTAATGGCTGCTGACATTTTACTTTTTGGTTCTGAAGTTGTACCTGTTGGAAAAGATCAAATCCAACATGTTGAAATTGCACGCGACATAGCAACCAAGTTTAATAACCAATACGGTGAAATACTTGTTATGCCAGAGTTTCGTGTACAAGAGGAAGTTCAAACTGTACCAGGGATAGATGGACAGAAAATGAGTAAATCTTATGGAAACATTGTAAATATATTCGGTGAAGAGAAGAAACAGTTAAAAGTTATCAAAAAAATTGTAACTGAGAATATAGCTATGGAAGAACCAAAAGAGTTTAAAGATTGTAATGTTTACAATATGGCTAAACTATTTTTAAATACTGATGAACTAATATCTTTACAAAATAGATATACATCTGGTGGTGAAGGGCATGGGCACTTCAAACTATACCTAGCGGAAGTTATGTGGGATTATTTTACTGAGTTTCGTACTAAGCGTGAGTATTTTGAAAAAAATCAAGGCGAAGTAAGAGAGATTTTAAAAGCTGGTGCAGATAAAGCAAGAACTATTGCTATGCCTACAATCGAAAAAATCAGAACAGCTACTGGTGTTAGCTACTAAGGCTATTAAAAGTGCTCTATGCACTTTTAGCGGTGTCTATCTAACCAAACCATAAGCCCTTTTTGAGCATGAAGTCTATTTTCTGCTTCGTTAAAAACAATATTTGAGTGTTTTTCAAAAGTCTCTTCACTAACTTCTAAACCTCTATATGCTGGAAGACAGTGTAAAAATTTTGCGTCATCTTGAGCTAAAGACATTAAAGATTCATCAACCATAAAGCCGCGAAATATTTTTAGACGCTCCTCTTTTTCTTCCTCTTGACCCATTGACACCCAAGTATCAGTAGTTACTACACTTGCACCTTTTACCGCTTCTAGGGGATCAAACGTAGTGATTATTTTAGCGCCACTCTCTTTAGCAATCTCTAAGGCTTCATCTAATACTTTTGAATCAACTTCATAACCCTTGGGTGTAGCGATTCTTAACTCAAAACCAAGTTTAGCAGCAAGCATCATCCAAGAGTGAGTCATATTATTACCATCACCTATGTATGCACATATTATGTTTTCACCAGCATGATGTTCAACTAAAGTCATATAATCAGCTAAAAGTTGCACGGGATGAAAAGAATCTGTAAGACCATTGATCACTGGAACTGATGAGTAAGCAGCAAACTCTTCTATCATAGAATGTTCAAAAGTTCTTATCATTACCATATCACACATAGAAGAGATGACACGCGCTGTATCTTTCACTGGTTCGCCACGACCTAAATGTATATCACGATTTGATAAAAATAGTGCATGTCCACCTAGTTGAAACATACCAGTTTCAAAACTAACACGAGTACGAGTTGAACTTTTTTCAAAAATCATACCAAGAGCTTTATTTTCTAACTCTTTTTTGTAAATCTTAGATTTCAGATTTGCTTTAATCTCTAAACCTATGTCTATAATCTCTAAAATCTCTTCTTTTGTAAAATCTTTAAGTGTTAAAAAATGTCTCAAATAAACTCCTAGTAAACTGTGCCATTTGGCGATAATTATTATAAAAAAGCAACAATTATACCCTAATTTTTACTTTTTAGCATTGATGCAACTTCTTTGGCATGATAAGAGATGATTATATCAGCCCCTGCTCTTTTAAATGCAACCATAGTCTCCATAACAACTCTGTCATAATCTATCAAATCATGTTTACCAGCTAGTTTAAGCATCGCATATTCACCACTTACATTGTATACAGCCATAGGGAGTGAAGTGTTATCTTTTATCTCACGAACAATATCTAAGTATGCTAAAGCTGGTTTTACCATAAGTATATCTGCACCTTGTGCTTCATCTGAGATACTTTCACTTATGGCTTCACGACGATTTGCTGGATCCATTTGATAAGATGCACGATCTCCAAAACTTGGAGTTGATTCTGCAACATCACGAAATGGACCATAATATCCTGATGAAAATTTAGTTGAGTATGCCATTATTGGTAAGTTTTCATAACCATTTTCATCTAGGGCTTTACGAAGAGTTTCTATGATTCCATCCATCATGCCAGATGGAGCTATCATATCAACTCCTGCTTTTGCATGGATAATTGCTTGTTGTGCTGAAATCTCTAATGTTGCATCATTATTAACTGTCTCAGCTTCAACATCAATAATACCACAATGACCATGGTCTGTGTATTCACAAAAACAAAGATCTGTTACTACAAACATATCTGGATGTGCTTCTTTCACCGCACGAACAGCTTTTGCAATAATTCCATGTTCACAAAGTGAATCAGAACCAATAGAGTCTTTAGTATCAGGAATTCCAAATAAAATAATAGAATAAAGTCCAAGAGATTTTAAAACTTTACACTCTTTTAAAACCTCATCAATAGACATCTGAAAAACACCAGGCATAGATGATACTTCAGTTTTAATTCCCTCTCCTGAACGAACAAAAAGTGGATATATAAAATCATCTACCCTAACATTTGTCTCACGCACAAGTGAGCGAAGATGAGTATTTAAACGAGTTCTACGAAATCTTTGAAACATTATTAAACCTTTTTTTAGCTATAATTGCCAGAATTTTATCATTTTAAAGCTAAAACTAGGGTATATAATTGAATATTGATATTTCAAAAGTCGCAAATCTTCCATCTAAATTTGGAGATTTCAAAGTAAAATCATTTAAAGAGGGTTCAAAAGAGCACCTTGTAATCTATAAAGAAAACTTAGATGATATCCCCATGGTTAGAGTTCATTCTGAATGTTTAACTGGTGATGCTATTGGAAGTTTAAAGTGTGATTGTGGTGATCAGTTAGAATACGCTCTAAAACTTGCTGAACAAACAAATGGTATGGTAATTTACCTTCGTCAAGAGGGTAGAAATATTGGTCTTTTAAATAAAATCAATGCCTATGCTCTTCAAGATAAAGGACTAAACACAATAGAAGCAAATCATCAGCTAGGCTTTAATGCTGATGAGAGAACATATGAGATTGTTACATATATACTTCACCATTTTAATATTCATAAAATCAAACTTTTAACAAATAACCCTGCAAAAGTCAACTCTATTAGCGATATTGAGATTATTGAGAGACTTCCTATTGTAATGAAGTCAAACGAATATAATGAAGATTATTTAGATACAAAACGTGATGAGATGGGACACTTAATATGATGCAAGAACAAATAGATAACTTAACTAAGTTAATCGAAGCTTATAAACAACAAGCTGAGATACTTGACCATATTCATGACTCTATTATTTCAACAGACTTAGAAGGTACAATACTCTCGTATAATAAAGGTAGTGAAAAACTTTTAGGATACACAAAAGAGGAAGCGATTGGCAAAAATATTTTAGATATTTATTGTCTTGATAACAATGCCAATCTTCAAGACTTAGGTGAAATTTTAAATCAAAATAATGAATTTGATATGGAAGCATATCTAAAAACAAAAGATGGAAAAAGAATAATCTGTGATATATTTTTATCTGCAGTAAAAGATGAAAATGGGGTTATGACTGGTATGGTTGGGTATTGTCTTGATATTACAGATAAAAAAGAGGCTCAAAAGCTTATTCAAGAGCAAGCAAAAAAACTAGAGCATCAAGCATACTATGATATTTTAACAGATTTACCTAATCGTGCTTTATTTAAAGATAGATTATCTCAAGCTATTAAAACATCAAATAGGAACAGTGAAAAATTTGCACTTCTTTTTATTGACTTTGATAATTTTAAACAGATTAATGATTCTTTAGGTCATGGTATTGGAGATGAGGTTTTAATAGAAGCTGCTTTGAGATTAAAAAATTCAATACGTGATGAAGATACATTAGCTAGAATTGGCGGGGATGAATTTACTATTATTATAAGAAAATTACAAGACTCTAACGATGCTGCATTAGTTGCTAAAAAAATAGTAGATACAATAAGTAAACCAATCTTAATAAATGAGCAAAACCTTTATATATCTGCAAGTGTTGGAATAGCTATCTATCCAACTGATGCAAAAGATGAACACAATCTTGTAAAATTTGCAGATGAAGCTATGTATAAGGCAAAAGAGAATAGAAATACTTTTGTTTTTTACAACAAATAAGGAAAATAGGTGGATTTAAAGTCAACACTTTTAGGTGAAAATATAGATTTACCAGAAAACTTCTTTTATAATATTCAAAAGTATAAAGAACACCTTTTTAAATGGAATAAGGTTCATAATATGACTGGTGCTAAAGATGAAAAAACAATAGATGAGTTTATTTATGATGCTGTATTTCCTATTAGTTTTTTACCAAAAGTGAAAAATCTTTTAGACATTGGAACTGGTGCTGGTTTTCCAGGTATGATTTTAGCACTTGGACTTCCAGATACGCAAGTTACACTTGTTGAACCACTATCAAAACGAGCTAGTTTTTTACAGTTTGTTAAAGCAGACTTAGGCTTAGACAATGTTAGAGTTGTTAAAAAAAGAGTAGAAGAGATGGATAGTGAGATTTTTGACATTGTAACTTCTCGTGCAGTAACAGACACAGATATGTTACTAAAACTAAGTGAAAATTTTCGTGATGAAAAATCTTTACTTCTATTTTACAAGGGTGAAAGAGTTTACGATGAAGTAAACCCTGAACTAAAACATAAAGTCATCAAGACTAAAAATAGACACTACTTACTTATTGGAGAAAATTTATGATTATGAAATTACTTTTAGTTGTTGGTGTAATAACTGTCATATATATGATGTTTATAAAGAAAAAACCAGAAGTTAGTAAAACAAAACAAGATAATAACTCAACAAATGAAAAAACTCCAACTGCAGCAAGCAATGACATGATAGAGTGTGCAAATTGTGGGATATACTGTGCAATGGATGATACAATCTTAAGTGGAAGCAAATACTACTGTTCAGATGAATGTGTAGGTAAAGCATAATGTTAATTTTTGGTCATAGATTTATAGATAATGTAAATTTTTACCATATAAGTAGTATTGACGCTATACAAAACACACCACCATCTTCAATAATTTTTGTAGAGTTTAATGAAGATAATTTAGATATAATTAAACATTGTTCACTTAATTTTATCACTTTAGCTATAGAGGTAAAAAACGTAACAGAGGTTATTTATGCATCATCTTTAGATGCTTCTTACATACTAGTCGACAAAAACTTAGCTAAGACAGCTCAGGATATTGCTCAAAACTATCTGTTTGATGCAAAGATATTAGTAAAAATATCAACTGAAGATGAGATAGAAGAGATGGCATTATTAAACATAGATGGAGTTTTATTTAACAATACTATAATTAAAATAATATAGAGGGGAGTGATATGAGTGATATATTAGATAAAAAATTTTTACAAATAATCCCTTTTATATTTTTAGCTCTTATTATAGTTAAAATTATTTATACATATATTGATATAAAAGAAAAACAGTTCGAATTTGCAAAAAAAGAAGCAGAAGTTTTAACATCTTACGTGACAATAGATAGATTGTATCATCAAAATCTTTTTTTAAATAATTACCTTAAACTTGATAAAGATACATTAAAAATATTACCAGCATATAGTTCAAAAATCATCTCAGACAATTTTTCTAAAAACAACAAATTAAATATTACTGTTAAAACAGTATCTGATAACCCAAGAAACACTAAAAATATGGCAGACATCGATGAGTTGAAGGCCATAAAATATTTTAAAGAAAACCTAAATAAAAATACTTACTTCTCTAGTAATAATAAAAAATATTTTCAATATGCAAGTGTACTAAAAATCAAAAAAGCTTGCTTAAAATGTCATGGTCCAAAAAATGAAGCACCATTATTTATTCAAGAAAACTACCAAAATGCTTACAATTATAAACTAGGAGATATTAGAGGTATTATAAGTGTTAAAATACCAGTATATGAATTAAATAATTATTTCTTTGGAAACTTTATAAAATCTATTATGTATGATGCATTTTTCTTAATATTTTTATTTATTGCAGCTAAGTATATACTTGGAAAATCAAAACAATTAAACTCTATTTTAAAATTTCGTGTAGAAGAAAAAACATTAGAGTTGAAAAATTCTCTTATTACAAATACGCTAACATCTCTTCCAAACAGACTAAAACTTATAGAGGATATTAAACTACATAAAGGTTCTCACGATATCCATTTAGCAATTATAAATATAGATAGTTTTAAAGATATTAATGATCTATATGGTTTTACTATTGGAGATAAAGTTTTAGTACAAGTTGCTAAGTTTATACAAAGTATTTGCAAACAGAACATTTTATATAAACTTCCATCTGATGAATACGCGATTCTGCAGAGAAATGATATGAAACAAAAAGATTTCATAAAATTAATAGACAATATACTAAGTAAGATCCAAGAATCACAATTTAAAGTCCAAGACCACCATATATATATAACTTTAAGCTGTGGCATTTATTCCGGTAAAAGTTCCCTTTTGACTAAAGCTAGTTCTGCTCTAGATATTGCAAAAAACGATAAGCGAAATATAGTTGTATATGACAATATTTTTGATTCAAAAGAGATGATTAGTAAAAATATGGAAGGTATTAGCATACTAAAAAATGCAATAGCCAAGGATAAAATAACACCATACTTTCAACCAATATATAACACACATACTAAAAAAATTGAGAAATACGAATGTTTAGCAAGAATTATAAAAGATAATAAAGAAGTTTTAACACCATATCATTTTTTAGATATATCAATTAAAGCAAAATTGTACCATGAGATAACTACCTCTATGATTAAAAAATCATTTGAATTTTTTAAATATAAAAAATATGAATTTTCCATAAATCTATCAATTAGTGATATAGAAGATTCTAGAATACTTAAATTTATTATAGATTCTATAGAAAATTTCGAGGAACCAAATAGAATTGTGTTTGAAATTTTAGAAAGTGATAAAATAGGAAATTATGAAGAATTGAAAAAGTTTATTGCACTTGTTAAACAGTATGGATGTAAGATAGCAATAGATGACTTTGGATCTGGATACTCTAACTTTTCCCATATATTAGCTCTTAATGTAGATTATTTAAAAATAGATGCATCACTTGTAAAGTTTATCACTACAGATGATAACTCTAGAATTATTACCAAAACTATCATTAACTTTGCTTCTAGTTTAGGCTTAAAAACTATTGCCGAGTTTGTTGAAGATAAAGATGCTCTTGATATGTTAGAAAAAATGGGTGTTGACTTTATTCAAGGTTATTATATTGGTAAACCTAAAGCAGAACTCGTTTAATATCAGACTTCAAAGATGTTAAAACCTCATAAACAATAGTATCTGCTGATTTTGCCATAGGTTTTGCATTATCAAACACAAGTAACTCATCTTTATCTGATATAAATGATGAGTTATCCATAGAGACTCTACCGATAAGTTTTTCACCATCTGGTGTTTCATAAGAGTTTGAACAAGAGCGCAAAAATCCAGAACCATAACCAAAGTCATAGTTTGAAACTTGCATATCTTCATAAGCTGTGAAAGTAGCCCCATAACCAATTCTTTCACCATATTTTAAAAATCGTGATGAATTTTTTTGTGCTATTAGACTAAGTACTGGTTTTAAGTCTGCCTCTATAAAACTAGATTCTATATATCCATAAGCAGCTAAACCTACACGAACCATATCCTCATCAAAACTTTTTGCACGAAAAAGTGAAGCAGAGTTTGCAGAGTGAAATCTTGGCTTAGAAAAACCAAACTCCTTTGCTAAAACTTCAGACTCTTTTTTAACTTTAGCAAAGGTTTTATTTTGCCAAAACCATTCACTTGTAAGTTCATCAGCACTTCGATGATGAGTAAAAATAGCCTCTAAAACCAAACCAGCATTTTTTATCTTTTTAAATGCCTCTTTTAATTCACTCATAGCTATACCATTTCTATGCATCCCAGTATCAACTTTTAACTCAACTAAAGAATTTTTCGAAAATTTCTCAATTGAATTAATATCATTAATCGTGTATCGTATTTTTTTACTTACTTTACCATTATCCCCAAGGACTAAAATATAATCAAAGAAAGATTCTATTTTTTGTGCCTCTGTATAAGTTTGGACTATCGCTTTTGTAATTCCATACTCTTTTGACATCTCTGCCATTTCTAAAAGACCATGACCATAAGCATTATCTTTTAAAACTATCGCTATTTTATCTTTGCTTGAAGTTCTTTTAGCGATAATATCAAGGTTATTAAAAAAATTGTTTTTATTTAAAGTTATTAAAGGCATAAAGGAATTATATCAGATGCGTCATTTAATCGCAGAGTTTGAAGAACAAAGTTTTACACAAATCATATTTCCACATGCTGACACTGATTGGATTGAGTACCTAGATGAAGCTGAAAAAACTTTTATAGAGATTATTAAGGCAATTATAAAATATCAAAAATGCTTAGTAGTTTGTGCTGACAAAGCGTATGTTAGTAAAAAATTTATACCAAATAAAAATCTTTATTTTGTTGAATATAAAACAGATGATACTTGGGCTAGAGATTGTTCAGCCTTATCAATTTATGATAATGGTAAAACTTCACTTTTAAACTTTACTTTCAACGCTTGGGGTGAAAAATTTGAAGCATGTAAAGATAATGGTATGAATAATAATTTAGCAAAACACTACTCACAAAAAATGCAAAATCTAGACTTTATACTTGAAGGTGGTGCACTTGAGAGCAACGGGGAAAACATACTTTTAACTACCTCATCATGTATGTTGGATAAAAATAGAAATACAGAGTTAACTCCAATACAAATAACACAACACTTAAACAATTACTTCGGTGCTACAGATATTTTATACCTAAATCATGGTTATTTAGCTGGAGATGATACAGACTCACACATAGATACACTTGCTAGATTTATATCTAAAGATACTATTATGTATATAAGATGTGATGATAAAAATGATGTACACTATAAAGAGTTAAAGTTGATGGAAGATGAGCTTCAAGTATTTGCAAAAGAGTACAAGTTAAACCTTATACATTTGCCAATGAGTGATGCTCTTTATTTTGACGGAGAAAGGCTACCAGCTACTTATGCAAACTTTTTATTTGTAAATGGGGCTATCCTAGTTCCAACTTATGGAGTTAAGCAAGACAAAGAGGCTTTAAATATCTTCACTAAAATATTTAAGAATAAAGATATTATAGAGATAAACTGTGAAACACTAATTAAACAGCATGGCTCACTTCACTGTGTCACTATGAACTTCGCTAGTGGTATCAACCTCTTGGTTTAGTATAGCAAAACCACTTATAAGAAGATATGTTGCAAGAGCAAAGCCTATAGATATCAATACAATTTTTTTTATTTTTTCCATACT
>CAZZAZ010000036.1:0-14364 GCA_964652355.1 uncultured Sulfurimonas sp.
CTGATGATAATGGTGGAGATACCATAAACACAAATGCCGGTAATGATACAATAACTAGTAGTGGAGTAACTGATACCATTGATGCTGGGGATGGAGATGATATTATTTATGCTCGCGGTGGTGATGATAGTATAGATGGAGGGTTAGGTCTAGATACAGCCATCTTTAGTGGTAACAAATCAGCTTATACTCTTACAGGCTCTGGTCCTTATAATATAGTTGGGGTTGATGATAATGATACTTTAACAAACATAGAATATTTACAATTTGATGATATTACGGTAGGTGTGGATGTTTTTAATACTGCTGCTTTTCAATTTGATTCAACACTCGACTTTACTGGAGATTTAACACTTTTAAATGGTGCTTATATTTACAGATATATTGGTACAGATTTTAATGGTGTCTTTACCTTTTTAACTAGTTTACCTAACTCTACAACAACAGACAGTAATACAACTTCTTATTCTTATACGGATTCCAATGTAACTGTTTATGATGCAAACCAAGCAATAGTTATGCAACTAGACAGCACTCCTCATGACAGTGTAAGCATAACTACTGTTTTACATAAAGAACTCTCTGCCATCGCTGCTGTTACTGTTAACAAAACACTAAACCTAAACAAAATAACCATACCAGTAGCAGATATTGGAAACATGAAAACCATAGTTTTTACAACTTCTGCAGGTGAATATGCTGGTCGTATAAACTTAGATAACAATTCAACTAACACAAGTTACAGCTACAATATTCCTGTTTTAGATAACAACTATACGGTTAGTGCTAGATATGCAGACGATAGCTATGCTTACTATAATGGTTCAGATTGGATAGCATCTCAAACTGCTATTGAGATTACATCAGATATGAACTTAAATGGAGTACCAGCAACAGCTCCTATAAACTACCCACCAAGCAGTTCTCACATATATGACCGCTTTAGATATCCAGAATTCCAAGATTTTGATATAGATTTTGATGTAAATGATACTGAAGGTGATTCTATATCTGTTCTTGTATCATCAACAAATACAGATGTAGTTACTGTAACTTCTCCAACTGGAGTATCTGCAAATAGTTCGACTAGTACTACTGTAGGCTGGGGTGGTTCAATGGGAATAGCAACTATTTCAATTACAATAGCAGATCAAGATAATTCAACAACAAAAATGTTTAATATTTTTGTTGGATGGGGAGATTTAGAGACAATTAGTATAAAAGACTATGATGGTTCTGATTTTATACCAGATCCAACTTTCACAGGAGATTTATATTTCTTTAATTCACGCCAAAACTATTTTAGCTCAGTAGATGAAGTTGAAATATCCAAATTACAAATCAATAATGCAGTTGTACAAAACTTCTCTGAATTTAAAGATATAAATGGTAGTGTAACTCTCTCGAGAGAATATGAAACTCCACCAACAAACATTGCATTTGAAGATTTTAACTTAACATATGATGATTTAAATTATGCATATACTACGAGAGGTACACCAACTAACTTTGATAGTCCTAGTGGTGGTCTATTTATAGCTGTAAGTGACGATACTGATAAGACAGAGCTTCATCAACCTATAATGAATTTAAGCGGAGGTTTTTATTCAACACTGCGTGATTTTATGCTTGATCAAGTAGAGGGTAAAACAACTTTTGGTCTTATGCGTAGTTTTGCAAAAGATATGTTTCTTTTACTAGATGATACAAATTTAGGAACAGACATAGATAATAAAGCTGGTGCTTTTTATGTATATGATGAAAATGGTACTGAACTTGATGGTCCATTTGATTGGAATATAACAACAACTTCATTTGGTGATACCTTAGTACTAGACTTATCAGTACTTAAAGTTAATGACATTCCATTATTTCATGAAGCTGCTGCTTTTATGGTAGACAAAGGTATGGTCTATGCAGGTCAACATATTCCAGCAAATACAACTTACCTGCATATGCTTTTAAATCAATATGCAAAAGAAGATATATATAAAATGATTTCACCAAACCCAAGACTAGCCGTACCACTAGTAGCAAACAGTTGGACTTATGTATCGCTTCAAAGTACAACAAACTTATGTGATGGAAATTATACTCTTGTAAATTGTGACTTAAACAATTCACTTGAATCAGTATTTGGCTCAGATGTAGTTTTAAAATATGAAGAGAATTGGCAGTATTGGAACTCTTCTACCTCTTTAAATTCAGATTATGGTCTAAATAAATTAATGATGATTAATCCATTAGATGGTATTCTTGTAAAATCATCAACAAATAGGACTTTACTTATTCCATACGATGATGATGCAGATCAAGTAAATGATTATGTTGGAATGAGTTCTGGGCAATGGTATTTACTATCAAATAAAAAAGACCAAACTATAAGTGAAATAAGTGGTAAAATTCCTTCTGGTACAATTATAGAATATATACTAGTATATAGAGATAATTTAGGTTGGTATGTATATGCCCCAACTGGAACTTATGAGCATCCACTATCAACAGTTAAAAAAGGTGAAAGCTACTGGATTATATTTGAGTAGCTCATGCGGCACTAAAGTACCGCTTCCTATGCTTAGCGCTAAACGAAGACTAAGCTAATTTCGGAACCTAGACTTTAGTCTGGGATGAATTACTAGAGTATTTAAACTTTTATATTCTATTTATGAAAATTTATCTATTTTTGTATATAATACTCACAAATATTAAAAAGAGAAAAAGTATGGAAAATGTATATGGCATAGAATATTCAAAACCTGAGGTTGTCTTACTTCAAGACACAGGCATAGGTGTAAGTGAAGCAGCAGCTAGGACTTGTTATGATTCTTTTTCGAACTCCGAAAATGAGGTTATTAAAAACATTGAAAACACTATGCCAGATGTTGATATGTGTAACTCTCTAAATGAGATTGGAGATTCCAACCTTTTAGATGATTTAGCTTGGACTTACTTTCACCACTCTATCTTAGAACATGCTAACCTTTCTTTTCTTGTCCGTGGAACCTCTCGTGGAGTTTTGCAAGAACATGCTCGTCACCGTATTCAAGCGATATCTGTTAGAAGTACTCGCTACACTATGAGTTCACTTATCAACGCTTTTGTTGCCTCACAAAGCACTGGTGAAAAAGAGTTTTTTGTATCTAAAGTTTTAGATTTTGATATGTTTGTAACTACCGATGAGACTTATAACCGCATAGAGATTGGTGCAATATACGACAAACTAAAATACCAAGCTATCATAGTTGATGATTTTAACTCTATTGCAGTTGCAAAAAGTTCTCTTCCTTTACTAGAACAGATCCAAAACAACCCACAAGAACTTTATGAAGCGCTAGAAGCTGGGAAAAAAAAGCGTAATGTTGGAGATGCTTTTAAACATATAATCTCTGATAATGTAAAAGTAGATATGGTTGTGACATTTAACCTTAGAAGTTTAAAGAACTACTTTACTCTTCGTGATAGTGGTGCTGCATTTTTTCAAATCCGTTGGCTTGCTCAAGAGATGATGCGTGTAACACCAAGTAAATACCTAGACTTAATTATAAAGAAAAAATCAAATGACTAAGTATTTACTAGCTACTATACCCCTGTTTTTTTCAGGTTGTTATTTTACTTTTAATGCAGCTATGTGTGAGAAGTTAGCATCTGATCCAAATGCTGTGATGCCACAAGAGTGTAGAAACTATAACGAAGATGAAGCTGATAAAGCATTCTTTAAAAATAAGGTTGAAGTTGAGATTGATGGTGAAGATGTAAGCTACGACAAAGAAGATGAAAAAGAAAAAGAATAGATTTGAATAATATTAAAACAATATCTATAAACATTTTTATACCATTTTTTATCTCAGTTATTTTTGCTCTTAGTATTTTTTACAATGAAAAAATACCAAATATATTATTTGAACTAAGCCCTTATATATTTTATACCATCTCTACTATTATTTTATGGGTATCATGGCATTTTAACCGCAACAAGTTTATTTTCATTATACTCCCTTTAGTTTTTTTACAGCTTGGATTTAAGTATCTTTCACCATCTCAAGCATCTTTACTTTTTCATTACTCATCTATAATCTTTCCACTTCACTTATTACTTTTTTTACTTTTTAAAGAACGTGGGATGTTTTCTGTTTGGGGATTGCTAAAGATTTGTTTTTTTATTGGTGAAATAGCTTTAATAACTTACTTTATCTACCATCCCGACCTTATAAAAAGTTATCTAAACATAAAAATCTTTGCACTAAACACTTACCCACTTAAAGACTTAAGCATAGCTATTAGTATTTTTAGCCTCTTTGTAATACTTGGACTTATTTTATTTGGAAATTACTTACTTTATAGCTCATCTTTTTTTGTGATACTTCTAAGTTTTGAGACTGGTCTTTACTTTTTAAAAACACCGTACGCTACACAAATCTCTTTTCTGGCGATTGCACTAATAATCTTTATACTACTTATAAGAGAATCATACCGACTAGCTTTTTATGATGAGTTAACAGGACTTCCTGGTCGTCGCGCTCTTGTTGAAGATATGGCAAAACTTGGACGTAAATACACACTAGCGATGTGCGATATTGACCATTTCAAAAAGTTTAACGATACTTACGGACATGATACTGGCGATGAAGTTTTAAAGATGGTAGCTACAAAGTTAGGTGAAGTAAGCGGTGGCGGAAAAGCCTACAGATATGGTGGAGAAGAGTTTACAATACTCTTTCCATCTAAGGATGTTGATGAATCTTTTATGTTTGTAGATGTACTTAGACAAAATATCTCAACTACAGCTTTCACCGTACGTGGTAAAAAAACATCTAAAAAAATATATGTAAATATATCTGCGGGCGTTGTTCAAAACAGCTCTAAAGATAAAGACCCGTTTGCAGTTATGAAAAGAGCTGACAACGCTTTATACAAAGCGAAAAAAGCTGGACGAAATATAGTGATAAAAGCATAATTTGCTATAATTGCTAATATAAATAAAATTAAGGAAGATAAATGTCTTGTGAATTATGTGGAAGTGATGAAGAATTAAGTGATTTTACAGTTAGTGGAGCTAATCAAGAGGGTACTTTAGTTATCTGTGGTAATTGTAAAACTCAAGTTGAATCTGGCGAGCTAGATGAAAACCATTTTAACTGTTTAAACGATTCTATGTGGAGTGAAAACCCTGCTGTAAAAGTTCTAACTTACAGACTTTTAAATACTCTTACTCGTCAAGATTTAGTAGATATGATGTACCTAGAAGAGAATGAAAAAGAGTGGGCTGAAGCTGGCATAAGCAATGAAGAGGCACTTGTCTATAAAGACTCAAACGGTGTAACACTTCAAGCTGGAGATACAGTTGTAATCACAAAAGACCTTGATGTTAAAGGTACTGGTTTTACTGCAAAACGTGGTACTGCTGTTCGTAACATCGGTTTAGTTCATGGCGATTCTGAGCATATTGAAGGTCGTGTAAATGGCGTTAAGATTCATATACTTACTAAGTTTTTAAAGAAGTCATAATTTATGCAAAGAGATGAGCGATTTCATAAAATAGACAAAGATTTTCGTAACCCTTATGCAAGGGATAGAGATAGAATCATCCACTGTGGAAGTTTTAGAAAACTAGAGTATAAAACTCAAGTATTTCTAAATCAGGAGGGAGATTTTTTTCGTACTAGATTAACTCACTCTATTGAAGTATCACAAATCGCTCGTTCAATCACTTCAAATCTTGGTCTAAATGAGTCTCTTTCAGAAGCTATTGCCTTAGCACATGACTTAGGTCATACACCATTTGGTCATGTTGGTGGTGATACATTAGATGAGTGTTTAAAAGAGGATGGTTTTAAAAATGGTTTTGAGCATAACTTTCAAAGCTTTCGAGTTGTAACATCCTTAGAAAAACGCTATAAAAACTTCAATGGATTAAACCTTACTTTCGCTACTTTAGAAGGAATTTTAAAACACTCATACCCTTACCAAAAAAGTTTTTTACCATCTATTATAAATGAGCAATTTGACTTAGAAAAACATCCATCACTTGAAGCTATGATAGTTGATCGTGCTGATGAGATAGCATATATGAGCCATGATATTGATGATGGCATAAACTCTGGGTTAATCTCTTTTGATGATTTACGCGAGAGTGAACTTATAAACGAAGTGCTGCAAAAAGTAAAAGCTGAAGGTATTGAAGAGGATGAAGATGAGATGTTTCGCTATCGTTTCTCTTCACACCTTATAAACCATCTTGTTTACTCACTATTAGAGTATTCAAGAGATAAAATAAATGAAATAGATTTTCCTATTGGTTTTGAGCCAAGTTTAGAGACTAAAATTAAAAAATTAAAAAAGATTTTATTTTCTAAAATGTACCAACATAAAAAAATAATGGTGAAAATGTTTGCTGGAAAACAAGCTATAAAAGGTCTTTATAATGGTCTAATGGAGGAAGATAAAATGCTTCCAAAATACTACTATAATCAACTACAAACTAGAAATAAACACAGAGTTATAGCTGACTATATTGCATCAATGAGTGATAGACATGCTCTAAGTTTTTATAATGAAATGTATGGAAAAATGTAAATGTTAAAATACCTTCTACTTTTAAACCTTATACTATTAAACCTTAGTTTTGCCGACGATACAGAAGTAAAACAAAAAAAAGAGGGTGATTTAGTTATCATAGAAGATAAATCTGGTTTATCACAAGAAGAAGTTATAAAAAAAGTTGAAAGAAGTGAACAGAAAAAAGACCAAAAAAGAGTAGACGTAAAGGATGTTATAAAACTTCTCCAACAATCAAGTGTAGATGGCACAGTAAACCTTTCAGAAATTCAAGCTATGTGGGAAGACCTTTCACCAAAAGCTGATAAGTATGACTGGGTTCAAACAAAATCTGGAGAATGGTTCAAAGGTGAAATCAAAGCATTATATAGAGATAGATTAGAGTTTGATAGTGATGAAATCGGTATCTATACTTTTGACTTTGATGATGTAGTACAAATAAAAAGTCATAGTTCCATCTCTGTAAATATAGACCAAGTAGCCATATTTCAGGGTATAGTCCGTTATAAAGATAAAAAAATATCTATCTATCAAGGAAATAAAGAGTATACATTTGACAAAGATAAAATCGTATCTCTAGCACCTGAAGGAGAAAGTGAAAGAACAAAATGGAATGGAAAAATAACAGTTAGCCTTGATTCTAGAACAGGTAATACTAACCAAATGGACTATACAGCAAAAGCTACTATTAAAAGGACTACAAGTAAAAGCCGTTTAGTATTTGACTATCTTGGAAGATATTCCACTAAAAGTGGTGAAAATGTAACTGCTGACAATCGTATAAATCAAAAGCTTGACCTTTACGTAAATAGAAAATTTTTCTGGACACCTATTTTTAGTGAACTTTACCAAGATGAATTTAAAAATATCAACTTACAAGCTACTGCTGGTGTAGGTCTTGGTTATACCCTTATAAATCAAAAAGGATTAGAGTGGGATGTATCTGGTGGTCCAGCATATATTTATACAAAATACAATAGTGTTGAAAATGGAGCAGCCAACTCATCATCATCAGCAGCATTAGAGCTTAGTACTGATCTTGATTATGACATCACAAAAAAAGTTGAACTTTTATATAGTTATAAACTCACTCTTACAAATAAACAAGCTGGTACATATAAACACCACATGGTTACAACTTTAGAAAATGAGATTACAGACTGGTTAGACTTTGATATAACTTATATATGGGATTTTATTTTAGAGCCAGAAAAAGGTTCAGATGGTACACAACCAGATAGTAACGACCATCAATTCTTACTAGGTCTTGGAGTTGAGTTTTAATATATAAAGGGATTATCAATGTCACATAAATTACAAATATTTACTTTAGTTCTTGGCATAATAATATACTTTTTACCAATCCCTCATGGCTTAAGTCCTGAAGCTTGGCATCTTTTTGCAATTTTTATAACTACTATACTAGCCGTAATGTTAAAAGCTGTACCAATTTTTACCTCATCTATAATAGCTATAAGTGTAACTATCATAACTGGTACTTTAACATCGACTCAAGCTTTTAGTGGTTTTTCTCAAGACTTCATTTTGCTAATAGTTATAGCATTTTTAATAGCTCGTGGAGTTATAAAATCTGGACTAGGGAAACGAATAGCTTTTTTAATAATCAAAAAGTTTGGTAAATCATCACTAGGATTATCATACTCTATCATCGCCGCAGATATGTTCATCGCTCCAGCATTTCCAAGCAATACCGCTAGAAGTGGTGTACTTTATCCAATTGTAAATGCTCTAGCACATGACAGTGCTTCAAAAGTAGCTGATGGTACAAGAAAAAAAATAGGCTCCTTTCTTATGATGAGTTCTATGGCCGGACTAAGTATATCTTCCACCATGTGGCTAACAGCTATGGCTGCTAATCCAGCAGGTGCAGCAATTGCAAAGGAATACGGTGTAAATATAACTTATGGTTCATGGGCATTAGCAGCTTCATTGCCAATAATCATCCTTTTTGTATTAGTACCTTATGTAATTTATAAAGTTTATCCACCCGACTTAAAACAAACTCCAGAGGCACCAAAAGTAGCAGAAGAATCTCTAAAAAAGATGGGTAAAGTATCTAAAAATGAGTGGGTAATGGCTATAACATTTATAATTATGGTTTTTTTATGGGTTATGAGTGAAGCTTGGGGCATAAACAAAACTGCAGTTGCCCTTTTAGGTTTAGCAACTTTAATGATTACAAATATTTTTACCGTTGAAGACATGAAGCACGAAGGTGGAGCTTTAGAGACACTTATATGGTTTGGAATCCTTTACACCATGAGTGTTTATCTAAATGAGTTTGGTTTTATGGCTTATATCGGAAAACTTATTCTTCAAAGTGTTTCTGATTTTTCTTGGCCTATTGTATATACTGCACTTGTCCTTTCTTATGTATTTATTCATTACTTTTTTGTAAGTCAAACAGCACAAATGTTAGCACTTTTTTCTGTTTTTTTAGGCGTTGGAATAAACACAAATGTTCCACCTGAACTTCTGGCATATATGCTTTTGTTTGCTACAAACTTTAATGCAGTTATAACACCACAAGGTTCATCTGCAAACGTCATTTACGTTGGTAGTGGTTATATAGAAGCTGGTGAAATATATAAAGTTGGAGGAATAGTCACTCTTGTAAATACGTTAGTATTTTTAACTATTGGAACAGCTTGGATATTATTAGTTTTATAAGATATGTGATATACTAGCCTAAAATAAACAAAGGTAGTTATTATGAAGTTAAAATTCACTCGTGTCATCTTGTCCATTATTCTTTTAGTTGCAGTGTCTAGCTCATCTTTTGCAAATGATTTATCAAAAGACAAAATCAATCAAGTTATTAAAGAAGCATACAATAAATACAAGGGCGATGTTGGTGGAAAAAATGCTGACTATATCAAAGCTCTAGCTATAGTTGATGATAAAATCTTTGGTATAACTTTTATAGATACTGATGGTACTGTTTATGAGATTGGCGATACTACTAAAGTTGTATCTATTCAATCTATCTCTAAAGTATATACTGCTGCACTTGTTATGAGTGAAAAAGGTGCTAAATTTGTTCAAGAAAAGATAGGGGTAAATGCTACTGGACTTGCATTTAACTCTATAATCGCAATAGAGCAACATGCTGGTTCTGCATCAAACCCTTTTGTGAATCCAGGTGCCATTCAAGCAACATCTTGGGTAAAAGCAAAAGACTCTAAAGAGCGTTGGGCTAAAATCAAGGCAAATATGTCAGCATATGCAGGAAGAGACTTAAAACTAAACGATGATGTTTATATATCTGAAGTAAATGATAACAAACGTAACCAAGCAATAAGTAAAATTTTAGATGCTTATGGACGTATGGGAAGTGATCCACTTGAAGCGACAACTGTTTACACAAAACAATGTTCATTAAATATATCTGCACATGACTTAGCTGTCATGGGTGCTACCTTAGCAAATCATGGTAAAAATCCTATTACAAACACTCAAGTTATAGATGCAAAATATACTCCAAAGATTATGGCTATCATGTCAACTGCTGGGCTGTATGATAATGCTGGAGACTGGTTATACGACACAGGGGTACCTGCTAAATCTGGGGTTGGTGGTGGTATAGTTGCAGTAATCCCTGGTAAGTTCGGTATAGGGGTAGTTTCACCACCACTAGACACTTATGGAAACAGTGTTAGAGCGCAACTAGCTATAAAGTACATCATAGATAAATTAAATCTAAATCCATTAGCTCAATAAGGGATATAAATGAAACTTTTGAAATATTCATCAATACTTTTAGTTTTATGTGCGAGTGTTACTTTTGCCAACTCTAATTTAAAAAGCTCTGTTCAACCAACTCACACTTATGAAAATAAAAAGCCAAACTCTCAAGGTTTAGATATTGGAAATGGCTGGTTATTTTTAGGAGATATTCGTACTGGATGGGTTGAATATGATTATTCAAACTCTTTTCCAGGAAATTCAAATACAAATCAAGGTCATTTAGATTCTCAAGGTTTTTACATAATGCCTAAGCTATCTATAATGAGTCCTAAATATAATGGCTTATCTTTTAAAGCTACGCTTGCTGGTGCTACTGACTTTGGTATAAATAATGAAGATGATGAATCAAGAAACTTCGTATTTGGTCCAGATAAAGAGTCATATGCTATCTTACAAGAGGCCTATATATCTTATGAGAAAAATGGCCATAAAGTCTTAGTTGGTCGGGAAGAGTTGAGTACACCAATGGTTGATACTGATGACTGGTATATGTTGGCAAATAGTTTCGAGTTAGCTTATTATGCTTACACAGGATTTGACAATATTATCATTGCGGGTGGGTACTTCTACAAAATGGCAGGTGTTTGGGATAGTGGAGCAGATGGAACTGAGTTTCATAGCATGAGTGATGCCTCTTTTGTATCTCAAGCAGATAAAGATAATGCTGATGACAGTGGTATAATAACGGCAACATTTCAATACAATGACAACAAAACACATAATGTTCAAATATGGAACTACTACGCAACAGATCTTTATAATACTTTCTTTGCTCAATATGACTTTACAGACAAACTAAATGATTTTTCTTATGACTTAGGTTTTCAGTTTATTGATTTTCAAGAGGTTGGAGATTTAAAAAGCAATAACTTTACAGAGATAGATTACTCCATCTACTCAGCTAGATTTGATATAAAATTTGATAGTGGTCTTGATATAGCAACTGGGGTAGCTAAGTTTACAGACGGCCAAGGTCAAGGTGCTACACTTGGTGCTTGGGGTGGTTATCCATACTTTGCAAACGGTATGATATTTCATTTCTTTGAAGCTGGTAGTTTACAAAATGCTACCTCTACTAAAGTTCAACTAGGATTTGATTTATCAAAACTTGGTATTAAAAATACTTGGATTGGTTATAGATATACTAACTTCAACTTAGATGATAAATACTCTTTTAATGCCTCTGGAGCTTCTCAAGATAAAATGATACTAAATGGTCTTAGAGTAAGTTATAGCGACAACAGTGGAATCTATTTTACAGGGACATACGAGAATGTAGATTTGGATCATGAACCTAGTACATATTCTTTAAGATTGATTGGCGGATATAAGTTTTAGGGCACTTTGATTAAAATACTTTACATTTTATTAGTTTAGTAGTATTATTGTAAAGTATTTTATGCATAAAGGTGTATTTTGATAAATCTTTTACTAAACAACGAAAATATTGCTAGTTTTAAACAAGATGGTAAAAACTATCTCCTAGACTATAGAAATCTTGAGTTAAAAAACTCTATCTCTCTATCTTTACCAAACTTAAAAAGATTTTACACTTGGGAGCATAGATTTCCCCCATACTTTGAGATGTATTTACCAGAAGGTTATCTTTATGAAGTCTTTAAAAATATTCTGACAAAAGAGTATGGCTATATTGATGATTACCTTATGTTCTCAATGTTGTGTGTAAATATCGAGGGACGAATAAAATTTCAAAGTAATTTTAAACAACTTGATTTTTCAGTATTTGATATTGATGAAATCATCAATAACGATACACAAGATACTTTCTCTAAACTACTTAATACTTTTCTTGATAAAAATGCCATATCAGGTATTCAACCAAAAACTGTAGCAATAGTAAAAGAGAAAGACAGCATACTTACAAAAGAGTACATCATAAAAACATGGGGAGATGAGTACCCATACTTAGCTGAAAATGAGTACTTTTGTATGCAAGCTGTAAAAAAGGCAGGCGTTGATATACCTAATATAAAATTATCTAAAAATAAAAAGTTTTTACTAGTAGAGAACTTTACTTTTAAAGATTCTAAAACATATGGTTTTGAAGAAGTACTTTCTCTTATGGATAAAAATAGAGACAATAAATACCAAGGAAGTTATGAGCAAGTCTCTAAAGTAATCATGCAATTTTGTAGCAATAAAACTAAAGCGATGAAGCAATTTTACAAAACTATTGTCATGAATTATTTACTAAAAAATGGAGATGCTCATCTAAAAAACTTCGGTTTGCTCTTTAGTAAAGACTTTAGTACTATCGAGTATGCCCCTGCATATGATATAGTAACAACAACTGCATACATTTTTAAAGATAAACCCGCCCTTACCCTTAATGGAAAAAAGCTTTGGTACTCAAAGAAAATGCTGATTTCATTTGGACAAAAGTATTGTTTACTTTCTAAAAAAGAGGCAACTACTAGCTACGAAGCGTGCGAAAAGGCTTTAGTATCTAGTATAGAAGAGTTAAAAATATATACAGATGCACACCCACATTTCACTCAAATTGGACAAAGAATGATAGATAGTTGGGAAGACTCTTTAAAATATGAAGATATAAAGGAGTTAAGTGATGATATTATCAGAAATTGGAGCTAAAATAAAAGAGCTTAGAAAACAAAGAGCTTTATCACAAGAGAGTTTAGCTAAAGATGTTGGTATAAGTAGAAACACATTGTCAAAACTAGAAAACGGATACCTTGCAAACATATCTGCAGTAACACTTGAAAAAGTACTGAATAAACTTGGTTATAAACTAAACATGGAGATTAACAATCCATTTGAGAGTTAAACGATACAATTAAAATTGATTATTGTATCAAAAAATGATACAATAAAATTATGAAAACATATCAAGAAAAAAGGAGATGGATTTGGGAAGGTACTAATTTTCCTAATTTTATCTACGAACATATCAGATTAGATACACTTAACCATAAGTTTGGTCAGTTAGATATGGTTGAAAAATTTATGTCCGAACATGATGCAAATGCATTACAGTTAGATAGGCTCATAAGTGAAGCACTATCTACTTCTGCAATAGAGGGTGAAATACTACAACGATCTTCTGTTCACTCTTCCATAAATAAAATTCTTAAACTTGGTCTTGAAGATGATTATAGCTATACAATAGAATCAGATGCCCTAATTGAAATACTACTTGATGCTAAAACAAATAAAGCAGTACTAGATGAAAAAAGACTACTTCAGTGGCATAAAGCACTATTTCCCACAGGAAGTTCAGGGCTAAGAGATATTAATATAGGATGTTATAGAGTAGATAATGAGGATATGCAAATAGTTTCAGGTGCTTGGAATAAAGAAAAGGTTCACTATATCGCTCCACCTGCTTCTAATGTTACAGGACTAATGAGCAAATTTTTAATTTGGCTAAATAATGATAATGAACTGCATGCTATTCATAAAGCTGCTATGGCACACCTCTATTTTGTACTCATCCACCCGTTTGATGATGGAAATGGAAGGATAGCTAGAGCTATAACTGATTATGTTCTAGCACAATCATCTCTTGCAAATGCAAAATTTTATTCTATCTCAACTGGTATCTACCAAAAAAGAAAAGAGTATTACCAAGTTTTAGATAAAGTTTGCGTCAATACAACTCAAGATATAACATTATGGATGGAGTGGTTCATACATCTCCTAGAAGATTCTATAGACGATACTTTAGTAGAGATACAAACAGTACAGATCAAAGCTAAGTTTTGGGATAGACATATAGAAACTAAACTCAACGAAAGACAAAAAAAGGTTATACTAAAAATATTATCATATCTACCATTAAAATTTGAGGGTGGAATGAGGGTTCAGAAGTATATGGGTATAACAAAAGCGACAAGATTAACTGCGAGTAGAGATTTATCGGATTTAGTTCTTAAAAATATAATGATAAGTCATGGAAAAGGTAGAGGGGTATACTACAGTTTAATTGTTTGAGTTTTATATATACTAAGCCCTAAGGCTTAATACTATAGGCGTGATTCGTAACGTCTCATCATATAAAGA
>CAZZAZ010000037.1:0-14330 GCA_964652355.1 uncultured Sulfurimonas sp.
TTTCATGTATGAGAATGTTCCCATACTCTCATGATCATCTTAAAAACCAAAGAATCTGGAAAAGAGAAAAATGGTATGGTTATGAGATGAAGGGCAAAAAACTTGGTGTTATTGGATTTGGTAATATCGGTTCTCGTGTAGCTAAGCGTTGTAAAGCATTTGAGATGGATATTGTTGCATATGATCCTTATATCAATCCATCTAAAGTAACTGATCTTGATATGCAATATACTAAAAACTTTGATGACATTTTAGCTTGTGATATTATCACTATTCATACACCTAAAAACAAAGAAACTATTGGTATTATAGATGAGACAGAGTTTGCTAAGATGAAAGATGGTGTCGTAGTAATTAACTGTGCACGTGGTGGTCTTTATAACGAAGAAGCACTTTTTAATAATCTAACAAATGGTAAAATTCGTTTTGCTGGTATTGATGTATTTAATAAAGAACCTGCAATAAATCATCCATTATTAGACCTTGATAATATTGTTGTTTCACCACATCTTGGTGCAAATACTTATGAATCTCAATACAACATTGGTACTCAAGCCGCTGAAAATGCAATAGCAGCAGCAAAAGGTATTAGTTATCCCCATGCAATGAACTTACCAATAGATGAGAGTAAAATACCTTCATTTGTAAAACCTTTCTTGGAAATGGGACAAAAAATTGGTTTTCTTGAGTCTCAAATGAGTAAGAGTCAAATCATATCTATAAAAGTAACTGGACACGGCGAGATAGCTGAGTATGTTGAGTCTCTTTCAACTTTTGTAGCAGTTGGTGCAATGAGCCAAAATTCTGGAGATACTATAAATTATGTAAATGCTGAATTTGTTGCAAAGGAAAAAGGTATTAATATCGAGACTGAGGCACAAGCTGATTCTGTTGTGTATAAAAACTTAATTACTATTAAACTTACAACAGCAGAGGGTACTACTACTATAAGTGCTACAATCTTTGATGATAATGTTCAAAGATTAGTAAATATTGATGGTTTTGATATTGACGTAGCGCTTCGCGGTGATATGATTATGTTTAAAAATACTGATGTTGTCGGTGTTATTGGTAGTGTTGGTAGTGTTCTAGCTAACAACAAAGTAAATATAGCTGACTTCTCACTTGCTAGAAATGACAAAGGTGAAGCACTTGCAGTGATCTTAGTTGATAATGCAGTTTGTGAAAAATCTTTAACTGAATTAGCATCACTTGATGCTTGTCTTAGTGTGAATTACGCAAGAATTTAACTTGTTTATTTTATCTTCTTTGTAAGTTCTTGTTAGTTACGCTCGTATATAATAAATAATATAAAATCTCTTTAGAGATTTTATATATCTACTTGTTCAGGTTTTAGTTCCTGTTTTGCATATTTTAGATGCAACTTATTATCATAAAAGAATTGTACTAAATCTCCATCTAACTCCCCATCTTTAATCATAAAGTCTAAAATTTTCATAGCCTCTGTTAATGTTTTTGCATCTTTATATGGTCTGTCAGATGCGGTAAGAGCTTCAAATATATCTGCTACTGCAAGTACCCTAGATTCAAGAGTTAATTGGTCTGCATTGAGCCCTAGAGGGTAACCTTTACCATTTAGTTTTTCATGATGTCCACCTGCAATATTAGGAATATTACGAAGTTTTTTAGGAAATGGAAGAGCATTTAACATATCTAAACTGACAGTTGCGTGATTGTTTATTATTTGACGTTCCGGTTCAGTTAACGTACCTTTTCGTATTTTAATATTTAACAGTTCATCTTCATCAAGTAGTTTCATCTCTTTGTTGTTTTGGATAAAAGTTTGTTTTGCAATCTTTTCGATACGCGCTATTTTGTCATCAGACATAAATTCGCCACCAATATTACTTACTTCTAAAAAGTTAATCTCTTCATCATATTTACTAAGTTGTGATTTAAAATTATTTTCTAATTTATCTATTTCATTGTCTGTTTTTGAACTATCTAATTTTGCTTTTAAAAACTCTATCTCTGCATCTCTTCTAAGAATCTCATATCGTGTTTTAATCACATTTATACGGTCATAAATAGTCTCTAACTTAGTTGATTTATCAACTACATACTCAGGAGTAGTAATCTTTCCAACATCATGCATAAGTGCCGCAATTCTAAGCTCATTAAGTTGATGATGAGTATAGTGAATATCTTTATATTTTCCTTCTGTTGTTTCATTTATAGCATTCACAATTATCATAGTGATTTCTGCAACTTTTCTTACGTGACCACCAGTGTATGGGCTTTTCGCATCAATCGCAGAAGCAATACTTTTAATGAAAGCCTCTAATAGAAGTCTTAAATCTTGAATAAGTTGTGCATTGGTAATTGCAACAGCAGCTTGAGATGCAAGGGCAGAAAGAAGCTCTATATCTTTTTTGTTAAATGGTATTACTTCACCAGTTTTATCATCCATACGATTAATCAATTGGCATACACCAATAATCTCTTGTTCGTAGTTCTTCATAGGTATAACAAGCATAGATTTTGAACGCAAGCCAGTACCAGCATCAAATTTCTTAGTACCTTCAAAGTTGTACTTTTCAACTTCATAAACATCTTTTATGTTAATAATTTTACCATCAAGTGCACATGTAGCTGCAACCATCTCTTTATTTTTAGAGCCATCCTCTTTATATAGGGGTAGTGGCGGCCATGAAATTTTATCTCTTGTACCACCCATAGCAATATTAAGTGATGTAGTTTCAACAACACTAAACTCTAAAGATGTTTCATCTTTAGCAGTTAGATAAAGAGTACCACCATCAGCATTTGTACTATTTTTAGCATGGATTAGTATCATCTCTAGTAGTTTATCGAGGTTATTTTCTGCAGATAGTGCAGTGCCAATAACATGCATCTGACGGATATGATAATCTTGTTTATAAATATACTCAGATATCTCTTTTAGATTATTATTTTTTAGTAAAAGCTCAATCTCTTCATTTGTTTGCAAATTATTGTTCATTAGATATTATCTCTGTTTAATAATTAAATATTGATAAATATAAGCTATTATTTTCTACTAATGAACTAATCCTTTTATAGTCTCTCAAATATCTAGAGACTATAAATTAAAATGTTTTTTTAGATCTGCATTAAATAACAATACAGGGACAATTATAAGGGAGGCTACAACTGCTGCAACTGTTCCAAAAATAAGTGCAACACCAAGTCCACCAAAAACAGCATCTCCGGCTAGTAGTGTTGAAGCAAGTATGATGGCTGCAGCAGTTAAAAAGATTGGTTTAGCACGTGTTGCTGTTGCGTAAGCAATAGCTTGTGCTTTTTCCATATTTTTATCTTTCATTAGTGAAGCTGTAAAGTCTATAAGTAATAGAGAATTTCTTGAACTTATCCCAATAAGTGCAATAAAGCCTATAAGTGAAGTAGCAGTTAAAAAGAAAGTATCTGTTGTAAAGATATCCATGATAAAGTGACCAACTATAACACCAATGATAGAAAGGAATGAACCCAGTAAAATAATTCCACTTAAAGTATAGCTTTTATAATAAATTACCATTAGTAAAAATATTAAAACTAAGGCTGCTATAAATGCAGCTCCAAGTTCTACAAAAGTATCAAGTGTAACTTCCATTTCACCATCAAAAATAATTTGGTAAATTTTACCAGTATCTTTGTGAGTAAGTTCTAAGTTAAATAGACCAATTTTTTCTATTTTATATGTATCTGAAAAAGTATCTATAATTTTTTCTCGTGCATCCATTAGTGGATAAACTTGAGATACCATATCGGTCTCCGCCATAACATTTGTCATCTGATGAAGCTCTTTAGACATAATCATTGGGTTTGATTTCTTTGGTACAATAGTTACTAATTCAGTAAGTGGTATCATCATACCCATATTATTCATTAGTTTAAGTGATGAAAGTTTTGCTTTAATAGCATTGATGTTTTTAGATGAAAACTTTTTACTTTCTTTACTTAGGGTAAGGTGTATTGGGATTTGATCATTCGCAATGTCAGAGTTTTTAACAGCTATATCCATACCTTCAAATGCTAAATAAATAATCTCATTTAATTGTTTAATAGTTACACCAGAAAGAGATACCTTTGTGCTATTTACTTGAACCTCGAAAGTATCGTAAATCTCATCTTGCATAACCTCTACATCAACCAGTCCTTCAGTATTTTTAAATATATTTTCAACTCTGTTTGAAAGCTCTCTTATGCCATCTGCATTATCCCCATATACTTCAGCAACAAGTGCTGCTAGAACTGGTGGTCCAGCTGGAGGTTCTACAAAAGATATATCTGTTTTTGGATAAATTTCGCCACAACTTTTGAGTATAGTTGGACGCATTCTTTGAACCATGAAGTATGATGGTTCATCCCTATGGTGTGCTTTGCTAAGATTGAGTACAATCTCTGCCACATTCTCAGAATTTTTAAAGTGGCTTCCTTTGATAAGTCCAGCAAAATCAAGTGGTGCACCCATACCTAAAAATACTTCTATATCTCTAACTTCTTTTTCTTTTTGTACTTGATTAACTATACAATCAGTCACTCTTTTAGTCTGCTCGATTGAGCTACCTTCTGCTAATGATGTATAGATTGTAAAAGTATCATTATTTTTTCCAGGTAACATTTTTGCCAATACTAGTTTTGTTGGTGCAATCATCATTATTGATAGAATAAAGCCAACAAGTGTACCAATTAGTATAAAACTTCTTTTATTTTTGCTTTGTATGCCATCAAGGACAGCTAATCTAAATTTTTCAAACATTATTTTGCCTCCTCTTTATGCTCTGGTTTTTTAAGCATTCTAAGTGCTAGATATGGTGTGAATATATATGCTACAAATAGTGAAGCTACAAGAGCAACTGGAACATTTGCAGGGATTGGTTTCATAAATTGTCCCATCATTTGCCCAACAAAAGCCATAGGTACCATTGTCATTATAATAGCAAGGGTTGCTATATTTGTAGGTGGACCAATCTCATCAGTCGCTTTTACCATAATATCTTCAGGAGATTCATTTTTTGCTTCTTTGGAATGATAATGTCTATGTATATTTTCAATAACAATAATAGCTGCATCAACTAAAAGCCCAAGTGATAGTAAAAAAGCAAATAGGGTAATTCTATTGATAGTTTGACCTGAAAGATATGCTACAAAAAGAGTTATAGCTAAAATTGCAGGGACTGTAAAAGTAACTATTAAAGATTCACGCCAACCAAGAACAAGTATAAGTAAAATCGCGATAATAACAATAGATAAAATAAGGTGATATACAAGTTCATTTACCGCGTCATCTGCACGTTGACCATCATTTCTAGTGATTACAAAGTTTATACCAGTCTTTGCAAGTTGATCTTTATATTTTGAAAGTTCACTTTTAACTGCATCTGCAATTACAACTGCATTTGTACCTTGAAGTTTAGAAACGGTAAGGGTAACTTGTGTTTGAAGTGGTTTAAAGTTCCCATTCTCGTCTCGTATACTTATAGATGCTGACTTAAAGTTTTGAATATCATAAGAGTCTGTAACTTTTGCAATCTGTTTTAAGTATATTGGTGAACCCATGTATTTTGCAATTATAATATTTCCGACATCATCTGCTGAATCTATAGCATTTTTAACACCAAGCATAATTATTTGGTTATCTTTAGTACGATTTTTTACAGCAGGAACGGAATATGAAAGTGATTTTACACTTTTTACAATTTGCCCCATTGATATGTTATAACCTGAGAGTTTATTTATATCTACCTCAATATTAAACTGTTGACGATTACCACCTTTTAATTCAGTTACAGCAACATTAGCAAGTCCGTTTATATGATGTTGTATATCTTTTACTCTATCATAAAGTTCAGTCTTACTCATTTGTTTGTTTGAGTAAAATGCAACACTTACAACTGGAATATCTACATCAATGTCAAGTGGTTTAATGATTGGATTCATCGCACCTACTGGAAACATACCAGAATTTTGCATAATTTTGTCATATATTTTTAGGTTTGATCCCTCTTTCTCCTCACCTATAAAAAATGCAGCATTTACGATACCTACATTATCCATAGCCATGCCAGAGATATGCTCAACTCCTTTTACCTCTTTTAGCTTACGCTCTAAGGGTTTTATTATTACCTTCTGAATCTCTGAAGCAGAAGCCCCTGGAAGTGCAACTATAACAGTTGAACCACTTACTACCATTTGTGGGTTTTCTTCTCTTGGCATTATCATAAGTGATAAATAACCAATAGCTAAAAGAAAAAAGCCAAGAACTAAAGTTAGAGGATTATTTAAAAAACCTTTTGCTAATTTTCCTGCAACATCTGTTGGTTGATAGATTTGATCCTTCATAAAAATCCTTATCTAATCTCAACAGTTGCGTACATTCCAGGATAGATGGATTTGTTGGCATGTTTAAAAGATACTTTTATTTTAAAAGTATGTGTCATTGGATTTGAATTAGGGATAATGGCACTAATTTTACCAAGAGCTTTTATATTTAATGATGGTATAGCAATTTGAACACGTGTACCATGTTTAATACGACCAAGATTACTCTCAGCTATCTCTGCTGATATTTTTAAGTTACTTAAATCTGAGAGAACAATAGCTGGCATACCAGGCATTGCCATCTCACCAACTTTTATGTTTTTACCTACAATTACACCATTGTTTGGAGCTTTAATATTTAAGTATCTATATTGGTTTTTAACTTCTGATAGTTGTGCTTTTGCTTGGGTTACTTGTTTTTTAGCAATAGATATCATATTTGATAAATTTTTTTCTGCAAGTGCTAAATTTTCAACTTCAAATTTTGAAACCATATCTTTTGCTAGAAGTCTTTTGTGGCGCTCTAGATTAAGGCTAATATTAGTGTATTGATTTTGATACATCTGTAAACTTAGTTCAGCTTGAGAAATACCTAATTGCACCTGTGTTAGAGCTGCATCAATCTCTTTAGAATCAATAGTATAAAGTAAATCACCTTTTTTTACATAGTCTCCTTCTGAGACTTTAACCTCTGTAACAAAACCCATAAAACGACTTGTTATCATCTTTTGATTGTCAGATATTACACTTCCTGAGAGGGTAATTACTTCAGCACTTAAGTAAAGTGCGCTTGTTAAAAGTATTAGTAGTATTTTTTTCATTATTTATCTCCGTTTGCTAAGTTTTGTAAAGCGAATATACGCTCATTTCTTTTGTTATGAGCTAGTTGAAGCTCAAGTATTTTTTGAATTTGTGATGATTGCTTGATAATTACATCACTCATTGATGAGAGTTTTTCTTTGTATCGACCCTCGTAGTTTTTATAAATCTCATTTGCAAGAGCTAACTCTTTTTCTAAAGATATTATATCTTCATCATATGTTTTGATTTGTGTACGAATTTTTTGTACTTTAAGTGCAATTCCACTTTTGGCAAGAGCTACTTGGTTTTTAGTTTTTAGATGCTCTATTCTAGATTTTTCTATATCTGCAGAATCTGAACCACCATTAAAAATATTCCAAGTTAAACGAGCACCAACTGTGTATGCTGAGTGATCACTTGCATCCCCTAAAAAAGTATCGTCAGCTGTACTGATTTCACCGAATGCACCAAGAGTAGGGTAGTATGCAGACTGTGATACATCTATCATATCTTCTCTTACATGCAGTCCTTGTTCTGCTTGTTTTATATCTAGGTTAGAGTTTAAAATCTCTTCATCTGTATAGTGTGGCATAGCAACTTCTAGTGATGGTGTTATTATATTTGTTGTTTTTTCATTTAGTAAAAAACTGATGTAATGGTATAAAAGTTTTTGATTTGATTTCATTTCACTTATGAGTCTTTGGATATTTCCTTTTTTTGCTTTAACTTCTAGCAGGTCAACTTTTTTTGCATATCCAACTTCTATCATTGTTTGTGTTGTGTTTTCTAAGGTCATAATGTTGTTGAGTATAACAGTTAAAAGCTCTTGTGATTTTTTTAATAATGCCATATCGTAGAAGCTTTTTTTAAGTTCATATGTTTTTTCATTTATCATTGCATCTTTTTGTAAACTCTTAATTTTTGTCATTGATCTCATAATATCTGTATATGAAGATATTTTAAAACCAGTAAAAAGTGGTACTTCATATTTTAGTTTAGATTGAAAAAAGTTTCTTGAATCTGGATAATTTAAATCTTTAGGTTGTATTTTTAAAAGATTTGGGTTTGTTGGATCAAATTCTGATAGACCAAAATCTCCAAAGCTAGCTTCACGAGAAGTTAGTTTAAAACCAAATATATTTCCTGCGTCATCAGAATTAGCAAAATCTTGAATAAACTCTAGTTTACCCCAGTTTGAACCTGATACTTTATCAACCTGTGTTGAAGATGATTTTATATCTAGTTTGGCTGATTTTATCTCTAAGTTATTTTCTTTAAGTAAAAGTAGTGCCTCTTCAAGATTTATCGCTTCATTTGCTTGAATTACAATACTAAAAAGCAGTATAAACATTATTTTCATTTTTTCTCCTTAAAATCAGCTAGTTAAGTTGATATTATAACATGTATTATTAAATATTATATCGTGAATTTATTAAATTTTATAGCGTAAATTTATTAAATTTTATTATTTTACTATAGTTATTTTATATATATACTTAACAATGGTTTATATATGATAATAGGTACAATAAATAAAGAGACAGCATATGCTGCTAATGTTCCACCAATAAGTGCTATCCCCAATCCTCCAAATACAGGATCAGTTGCAAGAAGCGCACTTGCAAATATAATAGCAAGTACTGTTAAGAGTATAGGTTTTGCTCTAGTATTTACCGAGATAGCGATAGCTTTTTGAACACTGAACCCTTTTTCTTCTATAAGTTGTTTAGCAAAATCTATGATTAGAAGAGAATTTCTTGAGTTTATACCAATTAGCGCGATAAAACCAATAAGAGATGTCCCTGTCATATAAAATGGTGCACTAGTAATAATATCAAAAATTAAGTGCATATAAATAACACCAATAATAGATATAAAACTAGCTAAAACAATAGCCGTAGCTAAAGAAAAGTTTTTATAATATATAACCATCATAAAAAATATTAAGACTATTGCTACACCAAGAGCCATACTTAAATCTGTAATAGTATCCATAGAAATTTTTTGTTCTCCATCCCAATGAAGATTAAATACTTCATTAGTTTCTTTACTTGTAAGTCTTAGGTCTAACATACCTATTTTTTTTATACTATACTCTTGTGCTAATTGCTTTTGTATATCACTTCTAATATCTAGTAAAGCATAAATTTGACTAATGTCATCTGTTTCACCAACTACATTAACCAAAGAAGATAAATTTTTAGAGATAATAGTATGTTCTTTAGTTTTAGCTTTTATAGTAACTAACTCGCTTAAAGGGATTAACATTCCAAGTGAGTTCATAAGTTTTAGTTCTGAAAATTTATTTAAGAGTTGTTCCTTATTATTAGAATTAAATACTTTAGTGTCCTTATTTAGAACTAAATGTAATGGTATTTGACTCGGTGAATTTTCATTGTTTGTATAAGCTATATCCATACCTTCAAATGATAAGTAGAGTATATTTTTAACTTGATTTAGTTCTAGGTTTGATTTTAAAATCTTTTCACGGTTAAGTTCAACAGTATATTTAGTAAAATTCTCATCAATAAGTAAATCAACATCTACTATACCTTTTGTATTTTGAAATATTTTTTGTATTTTTTTCCCAAGATACTCCATTGATGATTGCTTATCATCACTAGTTATTTCTAAAACAATAGAAGCTAGATAGGGTGGTCCAGCAGGTGCTTGAATAAATTTTATTTTTGCATTATGCATAGAACAATCATTTTGAACTATTGGTCTTAGTCTATGAACTGCTTCAACTGAACTCTCTTCTCTTAGGTTTTCTTTTTTTAGGTTTACCATAATATTAGCAATGTTTTCACCGTTAGCAAACAGTCTTCCTTTCATCATCGCTGAAAAATCTACGGGAGCACTTTCACCTAAAAATATAGACATATCTGTAATAATTTCTTCTTTTTTTAAAGTTTGAACGATACAACTTGTAACTTCTTTAGTTTCATAAACTGATTTACCTTCTGGTAAGTCAATATAAATGGTAAAGTTATCTGCATATTGATTTGGAAGTAACTTTACTTTTACTAACTCAGATGTAACAAGCATAACTGAAGATACTAAAGCTATTAGCATTATAAATATAGTAATTGTTTTTTTTCTTTTACTCTCCAGTAAGTCATATACAAAATTTTCTATAAAATTCTTACTTTTCATTTTGTACCTTTTTTAGTCATAAATTTACTTACAAAATAGGGAGTAAATATATAAGCAACTATAAGTGAAGTAAACATTGCAATTGGTGCATATACTGCAATAGGGCGTATGTACTGACCAACTGTACCACCAACTAAGAACATTGTTAAAAAAGTCATAATAATTGCAACAGTTGCTAGATTAGTTGGATTTCCAACTTCATTTGTTGCAGCTATAGCTATCTCTTTTAATGTTTTATTTTTTGCATCATGGTCATGAAAATGTCTATGTATGTTTTCTATAACTATGATGGCAGAATCTACTAAAAGTCCAAGACTTAAAAGCAGGGCAAATAAAGATATCTTGTTGATACTTTGTCCTAACATATAGCCAGTAAATAGTGTTAAAGATATAATCATAGGCACTGTAAGAGTAACTATCAGTGCTTCTTTGTATCCTAATGTAATAACTAATAAAATCCCTATAATAATCACAGATATTACTATATGCATTACAAGTTCATTTACTGAGTGGTTTGCAGTATATCCATCATCTCTTGTGATGATAAAGCCAATATTTTCTTTTTCTAGTTTAGGTTTTAGTGAGTCCATAAGTGAAAAAATAGCTTCATTTACCTCTACTACATTTGCACCACGTTTTTTAGTAATACTTATAGTGGTTTGTTTTAGCTCATTACCAAGACCATTTTTAGCAAATGTTAGTGATGCTGATTTCATATTTTGAATCTCCTGACCTTTTGTAACTGTTGCAATATCTTGTATGTATATTGGTGAACCACCATAAGTTGTAATGATTAAATTTTTAATATCATCAATATTTCGTATAGCTTTTTGTACACCAAATAGGATTATCTTGTTATCTTTACTCCTACCTGTAATGTCTGGTGTTCTTGCTGTAAGCCCTTGAACTGATTTTAGAACCTGACCAAGAGATAGATGAAAGCCAGTTAATTTTTGAAGATTAACCTCTATATTGTATTGCTCTTTTCTTTCACCAATTAAGTCTGTAATTGCAACATTTTCTATACGATTTATTTTAGTTTGTATTTTAGATATTTTTTTATAAAGTTCAGTCATACTCAAAGATGAATCTTTAGGATAAAAAGCTATTGATGCTATCGCAATATCAGTATCTATATCCATTGTTTTTACTATGGGTTGCATTATCCCTTTTGGTAATACATCAACATTTCTCAGTACGCTGTTATAAAGTCTAAAGTTTGCTTTATCTCTCTCTTGTCCTAGAAAAAATTTAACATTTAAAATAGCTACATTATCTTGAGCAATTCCATAAATATCCTCAACGCCTTCAACCTCTCTTAATCGCCTCTCTAGTGGTTCAATAATTACCTTTTGAATCTCACTAGCTTTAACACCAGGATATGGAACTATAACTGCACCACCAGCTACTACGATTTGTGGGTTAGCCTCTCTTGGTGAAATTTGTAAAGTTATGTAACCCATAACAATAATAAATACACTAAGCATTAAAGTAAGGGGATGCTCAATGAAAGTCTCTGCTAGTCTCCCAGCTATATTTTTTTTATAGTTTGTAGTGTTCATTTACAACTCTTTATCATAGTAATATATAGTTCTGAAGCCTCATCAACTTTTGACATTAAGTCATCATCTAGCTCAAGCCATTGACTTATGTAGCCATCAGAAAAACCGTTGATTGAAAATGCCATTCTTAGTGCCTTATCTTTAGTAAGCTTAGGGTTTAGTTCTATAAAACATAAACAAAGGTAGTCATATATTTTTTGAAAAAGATTTATATTTTCACTATAGAGAACATTAAAAAAAAGAGGATTATTTTTTGCATTTTTTTCAATAGCATTTCTTTTTTCATTGTAGTAAGAAAATTTTAGTTTTATAAAGGTATATATTTTCTCTTCTGGTGTATAGTTTTGTGATTTCTTACAAGTAAGCTCCATATAAAAACTCTCTATTTGGCATTCTATATATGCTAGGTATAAACTCTCCTTAGATTTATAAATAGAGTATATAGTCCCAATAGATACATTGGTTATTTTTGAAAGCTCTGCAATTTTCATAGGTTCAAAACCAATATCTTCAAATATTTTAGAAGCCTCTTGCATTAGTAGTTCTTTTCTTTGTTCTTTTCTTTGCTTGTTATTCATTTTGTAATTCTAACTGTTTATACTTAATATTGAATTAAGTTCTAAAAAATAGTTTTAGCAATAATTTTGTTATAATTTCTTTCAACAAAAGGTTTATATGAAATTTATATATTTGTTAATGATTTTATTTTTTAGTTTTAGCATATCTCATGCAAATGACTTAAGATATGAGACCTCACCATACCTTCTTCAACATGCTTCTAATCCTGTAAATTGGCATGTATGGAGTGATAAAACCTTTGCTTTGGCAAAAAAAGAGAACAAACCTGTATTTGTATCTATTGGCTACTCAACTTGTCATTGGTGTCATAAAATGGCTGAAGAGTCTTTTGAAAATAAAGAGATAGCAAAACTTTTAAATAAATATTTTATATCTATAAAAATAGATAAGGAGGAGATGCCTCATCTTGACTCACTCTATCAGGCTTTACATAAAAAATTAAACAATCATCCTGCGGGTTGGCCTATAAACATTTTTATGTCTAATAAAAAAGAGGTTTTTTATATGTCAGCTTATATCCAGCCTTATAGCTCAAAAGAATATAGTGGACTTGATACTTTAGTGCCATCATTGTATAAAAGATATATCTCTCATGAGCTTGATGGTGAAATACAAAAAATAAAAGATTTATCTAAAAAACAAAATAAAAAAACAGACATAAAACTTTCAAAACAAACTCTCATAGATTCTATAAACAAAGAGTGGGATGACTTAAGCTACGGGTTTGGTGAGACTACCAAGTTCCCTGAAGTATCAAAAATACATTTAATGTTGGACTTGAAAATGTATGATAAAGCTAAAGAAGTCTTGGATGCTATGGCTATGCATGGACTTTATGACCACGTAGATGGTGGTTTCTTTCGTTATTCAACTGATGTAGATTGGGAGATACCTCATTTTGAAAAGATGCTTTATAATCAAGCTGAGCTGATTGGTCTATATAGCCGTGCATATAAGATATATAAAAAAGATTTGTATAAAAAGATTGTAATAGAGACTATAGATATGACTAAAAGAAAATTCGGTGAAGCAGATCTTTTTTATAGTGCATCAGATGCTTCGATTGATGGTCATGAAGGAAAATATTTTGTATTTTCAATGCTTGAAGTGAAAAATGCTTTAGCTAAAAACAGGTATAAAAAAGAGTTGAATTTAGCGCTTGATAACTCGATAGATGGAAACATGGTTCATCTAGATTTTCAAACAACTTCTCGTCCAAAAGGGTATGCAGAGTTTATAAATGAACTTAAAAAAATACGCTCAAAAAGAGAGTACCCATTTATAGACAAGAAGATAAATACAGCTTGGAATGCTTTAATGATAGAAGCACTTTTTCAAGCCTCATTTATAGATGAAAAATATAAAACTCAAGCAAAAAGAAGTTTAACAAAACTAAATGAGATTATGTTTAACAAAGGTAAGTTGCATCATCAAGCCATAGCTAATAATCCACCATCTAAAGATGTGTTCTTAGAAGATTATGCTTTTATGATAAGCGCTTTACTTCGTGAGTACGAAGTTACTAAAAATGAGTTTAAACTAGAATTTGCGAAGTATCTTCTGGAAAATATTTACTATAATTTTTATAGAGATGGAGTTTGGTATGCTGATGAAGATAGAAATGTAAAAGCAGACCTAGTAGATGTCCATTATACTTCAGCACTTGGAAAAATGCTTCAAAATTTACAAGAGATGTATGAGATAACAGCTGATGAAAAATATAAGTCTTTACTAGATGATTCTATGAAAACATTAAAGTCTAATCTTCAAAAAAATCAAGCAAATACTCCCTCTTTAGCTAGAGTTTATTTGAAGTTTTATAAATAGCATAAATCTAATCCCCCCTATCAAATGAGTAAGCAAACATCGGCAAGTAAACAAGTGTTAAAAATGAACCAACAATTACAC
>CAZZAZ010000038.1:0-13662 GCA_964652355.1 uncultured Sulfurimonas sp.
ATGCAAATGAGAGTTATTGTATGAGCATTAAACCTATGTTGATTTCTTATGCAGGTAAAGATGATGCAGGTTCTGTGGATGGATTTAATTTTGCTAAGTATTATTTAAGTACTGATTTACCAAGTGATTGGGCATACAAAAATTCTGGAGTATTAACTCTAACTGGTGGTACTGCCGCTACTCTTATAGCGGTAGATGCTGGAGCTACTATTACTACTGATCCAGTTCTTACAAATACAAAGACAGGTGTGCATATTTATATACTTGATGGAAATACAACGGAATCTCCTCGTTGTTTTGTTGGAGATGCTGATCCGATGGATACAGCACTTACAGCTACTAGTTTAAGAGCTCAAGAGAAAAACTACATACACTAATCTTATATTTATATCTTTCATGCAAAGCATGGAAGATAGCCTCTACTTTCAAGACCACATCAAAATAATTTGATATAATGATTTAATATAAAAAAGGTACATTTTTATGAAAAAAGCATTTACAATGATAGAATTAGTTTTTGTTATAGTTATTCTTGGTATTTTAGCATCAGTTGCCATACCTAGAATGTCTGGCATGACACAAGATGCAGAGATTGCAAAAGGTCAAGCTGATGTCTCGACTATACGATCAGCTATTGTAAATGAGAGACAAAGTAGGCTTATTTTAGGAGACAGTACTTGGATAACATCACTTACTCCAGTAGGACAAACTACACCACTTTTTGATGGTAACTCAAGTAGAAGTTTACTTACTTATGGTGTAGTAGCAGGAGCAACAGCTGGACATTGGTCTCGTGGAACTGGTGCAAATACTAACCAATATACATATAGAGTTGGAACAACAGCAACAGTATTTACATATACGGCTACTGGAGCAAATGCAGGTCAGTTTAATTGTACAGCTGATACAGGAAACTGTAATGATTTAACTAGATAGCTAAAGAGATATTATTGAACTACTATGAACTCTCTTTATTGGCTTCCCCTCTAGACCCCTTAACATATCACTATAATTCAGAGCTAGATATTGGCTCTGTAGTTAAACTTAAGCTTAGAAACAAAGAGGCCAAAGCTGTTGTATTAAAAAAGTGTGAAAAACCAGAGTTTAAAACAAGCGAAATTTTAGAGTTTAACTATGAGGTTTATTCAAAACAACAACTTGACCTAGCAAAATTTATATCAACTTACTATTTTTCAAGTATTGGTGAAGCACTTGGGATAATGATGGCTTATCCAAGTGAATATAATACTGAAACAGAAAAAACTGAACCTAAAATAGAGTCAAAAATAGTACTTTCACCACAGCAAAACCAAGCCTTAGAATTTTTAAAGCAACATAAAGTCTCACTACTATTTGGAGATACTGGGAGTGGTAAAACAGAGATATATATGAAGTACTTTGAAGCTATGCTGCAGGTATCTAAACGCTCTATATTTTTGATGCCTGAAATATCTTTGACACCTCAAATGTCTATACGACTAGAGGAGCATTTTGGTGATGAGGTAATTATGTGGCACTCAAAACTTACGCCAAAACAAAAAAGAGAATCCCTAGAAAAACTTCATAGTGGTCAAGCAAAGATTATTGCAGGACCACGTTCAGCTTTGTTCTTACCTATAAAAGATTTGGGACTCATCGTAGTTGATGAAGAGCATGATGAGAGTTACAAGTCATCATCTCGCCCAAGATATAACGCAAGAGATATAGCTATATATATGGGTAAGCTTTATGATGTTCCAGTAGTTTTAGGTTCAGCTACACCATCACTTACAAGTTTTACAAAGTTTCCATACACAAGACTCAAGGGTGGTTTTATAAAAGCTAACAAGAGATTTATCTATGAAAAATCTGTTGAATCTTTAAGTCCATTAGTTTTAGATCATTTAAAAACTACATTAGAAAATAAAGACCAGTCTATAGTATTTTTACCAACTAGGGCAAACTTTAAGTACCTAATTTGCCAAGATTGTGGATATACCTATGAGTGTGTGTTTTGCAGTATTGGTATGAGTATTCACCAAAAATCACGTGCTTTAAAGTGTCACTACTGTAACTATACGCAGGCTATTCCTCAAGTATGTTCTGAGTGTGGTGGTGCAGAGCTTACAAGTTCTAGAATTGGTACGGCTGAGGCTGTTAAAAATATAGGTGAAGAGTTGATCTTAGCAAAAGTTGAGCAGTTTGACCGTGATGTCATAACTACATCTGCGAAACTAAAAAAAGCACTAAAGAGATTTAACGATGGTGAAACAGATATACTTGTAGGTACTCAAATGCTTTCAAAAGGGCATGATTATCATGGTGTTACTTTGGCAGTAGTCCTTGGTATGGATAACATATTAAACATGGGAGATTATCGTGCAAGAGAAAAAGCTTTGTCCTCACTTATACAAGTTTCAGGAAGAAGTGGTCGGGCGAAAAATGCAACTGTACTAGTGCAGAGTTTTAATGAAGATTTTTTTTGTGAATATATAGAAAACTATGAGGAGTTTTTAGAGCAAGAAAAACTTTTTCGCCAAGGTTTGTATCCACCATATAAAAAGCTTTGTCGTGTTTTGTTTTCACATAAAAACGGAGCTAAGGCTCAAGAAGAGATGGGAAAAATGCAATACGCTCTTTCTCAAATACAAAATATAGAAGTGGTTGGTTTTGGAAAATGTGCAGTTGAAAGAATTGCAAATAAGTATAGGTTTGAGATTTTACTTAGAGCTGATAAAAGTACAGACTTGATTAAAGCAATTTCACAAACGAAGGTTCTTTTAGCTGAGGTGGATATGGATCCTACTGATTTTGCCTAAGCCCTTGAGCATAGGGAATATTTTTCAAAGAAAAATATTTACCGTAGCTCAAAAATAGGGGCTTAGGTACTTTTGTTTGTGCATATACTAAGCTTGAGCGGTAGGTACAACTAAGTTTGAGCGTACTTATTGTCTATAAACCAGTAAAAAGCCAACATAACACCAGTAGTTTTCTGATAACTTTCATCAAAAATCCACTCTTTAGATTCATTAACCGGTAGATAGATTACCTCTATACTTTCATCAGCTAAGCCACCACCATCATTTACTTTCATACTATCATCACACTCTGCATAATATATAGTTTGATAAGTGCCAGAGATACCAACAGATGTGTAAAATGAACTTATCTTTTCTAGATTTTGTACAGGTATATCATATCCACACTCTTCTAAAATTTCCTCTTTAGCAATCTGGACATTTGTTGTATCTTTATCAACTATCCCTGCGCAAAGTTCATACATCATTCCGTTAGTTTTGTTTTTGTTTAGTACAGTTGCTCGAAGCTGTTTCACCAGTACAAAACAATCTTTTTCTTTGTGGTAGATTAAAACAGCAACACTATCATGACTAACAACAGCTTCCCATCTTTTCTCAATCCCATCTTGTTCATAGTTAATCAAAATAGGTTTAATGAATCTAGGATTTTCTAGTTCTTGTGTAGATAAAATTTTACTCATAATAGTGTCCATTGTGGACATAACAAGTTTTGTAAGGGTCTTGCTTTTTTATAAACTTTGTTTCATTTTGCAGATGCAAATTTATACTCTCATCATAGTTGCTTTTTAGTTTTAAAAATTTTTTCTTAGCTGAGCCTTTTAGCTTTTTTGTAGTAACTTGAACTACTCTTAGTGGATTTGTAGCACGACCATGTTTACGAAGTTCAAAGTGTAGATGTGGTCCAGTAGAGCGACCAGTTGTTCCAACATAACCAATAGTTTGACCTTTTTTAACACGTTTTCCTCGTCTTATACCACGGCGAAAAGATTTCATGTGAGCATATCTTGTCTCATACCCATCTGCATGACGAATCTTTACTAAGTTTCCGTAGCTACCCATTCTACCTGCATATATAACTCGTCCACTTCCTGCTGCAACTATTGGAGTCCCACGACGAGCTGCATAATCAACTCCTAAGTGAGCTTTCCATTTTTTCAACACTGGATGGTATCTTCTTTTGGTAAAACGAGAAGATATTCGAGCATTCCTAACTGGGCGTGCTAGTAAAAAACCTTCAACTTCATGGGCTTTTTCATCATAGTATCTCTCATCATCATTTAGATATATAAAGTGTTTTTTCTTTTTTAACTCTATCATTGCAACTTTAAGTGTTGGCATGGAAAAAGGCTCGCCTAAACGATACTTTTGTTCATATATCATTACTAAGGTATCACCTTTTCGTAAATCAACTTTGAAATTTAATGAGTATTTAAAAGATGAAACAAAAATCTCTGCTAGTTTTTTGCTACCAGTAGCTTTTATAATGTCATAATATGGTGAATGGCTTATCTTAAGAGTAAAAGCTTCTGTTTTAGTAGTGCTAATAATAGGGATAGCTTCAAATCTATAACTATCTTTATCCTTATATATATGGATTTGAAGTTCATCATTTAAAGGTAAAAGTAACTGCTCTATACTGTTGTTAGAGCCTCTTAAAATTTGGCAGTTAATCCCAGCACGCATCTCTTCTGTTAGTCTTTGGTCATCTTTATCTAAATCATAGTAAAGTTTTTTAAGAGGTAATGAGTTTTTTTCTAAAAATATCAGATAAGTTTCGCCATTGACCCAGCGAAAATTTTCAACCTTTGCAGAAAAAAGTGAAGTTGTTAATAAAAATAATAATAAAAATCGTATCAAAAATAAAGCCTAAAATATGTTTAAAATACCTAAGCAAATAGCATACCACTAAGGGCTTAAGCAAAGGTATCAGCTTTGTAAGATATAATCGCAGTATATTATTATAAAGAAGAGTAATGAAGTATATATTTTTAGTTTTTATCCTTGTATCTCAACTGTTTTCTTCAGTTGTTAAGTCTCCAGTTTTAAGTGTAAATACTGACGTAACAAAAGCAACTATTAAAGTTGATAAGATTGATGTTGGTATGAGTGGTTTTATTTATCATGCAGTAAAAATGGGTCATGGTGTTATTTTAAAAAATGTAGTTGTAACTAGTTTTGATGAAAATACAAAAATAGCACAGTTAGCTCTTAGTGATTATGATGCGCTTAAAAATAATGCCTTACCAAAGGGCAAATGGGTAGTTGAAAAAGGTAATGAAGTTATTTTAGCTTTTGGATATACTCGTGGTCTTTTAATAGCTCCAAGTGAAGAGATTTACTATAGAATCTCAAAAAATACGCATATTCAATGGGTTCATCCAGATATTTTTGCAACAGTTTTATCTTTTAACTCTCATCCCACACCATTACTTGAAGATTTTGTAAAGATGAGTATAGCTACATCTACAGGTTTAGTTTTTATATATATTGAAGATAGAGTTTATACTCTTGATGCTAAAAGTTTTAAGATTTTAAATATTTCAAAAGTAAAACTAGTACAAGATAACACACAACTTCCATTTTATACAAGAGTTCCAGAGATTTCAACTTCATGGTTTTCATGGGGTGAAGGTACAAGTGAATTAGATGAGTATGAACCACATTATTACTCACTATTAGTAGAAGCAAATCCAAGAAATAAACAACTTTACTCTATCATTAAAAACTCTAAACAAGATGTATCTGACCTGCTTGAAGAGTTTAAACTAAGAGAGAGATAATGTTAGATTCAAAACATATAAATCATTTTTCATCAATAGTTGGTGAAGAGAATATTTACTTTGATAAAGCTCACCTAATAGCTTACTCTTATGATGCTACTCGTGAGCACTTTGAACCTGATGCAGTACTTTTTCCAAAGAATGAAGAAGATATCTCTGCTATTTTAAAATACTGTAATAAACACAAAATAATAATCGTACCTCGTGGTGCAGGTTCTGGTTTTACTGGTGGAGCATTACCATCTTCTGGTGGCATAGTTTTAGCCTTTGAAAAACACATGAATAAAATCTTAGAGATTGATGTTAAAAATATGGTAGCAGTAGTTCAACCAGGTGTTATAAACATGGATTTGCAACGTGCAGTTGAAGAGATAGGTCTTTTTTATCCGCCAGATCCAGCAAGTCAAGATTATTCAACTATTGGTGGAAATGTTAGTGAAAATGCAGGTGGTATGCGCGCTGCAAAATATGGCATAACAAAAGACTATGTGATGGCTACTCGTGCAGTACTTCCAAATGGCGATATTATTAAAGCAGGAAAACGAACTATCAAAGATGTCGCAGGTTATAACATATCTGGTATCTTGATAGCTTCTGAGGGTACTTTAGCTGTACTTTCTGAAATCACTCTCCGTCTTATACCAAAACCAAAGATGACAAAAACAGCAATGGGGATTTTTCCTACTGTAAATGATGCGATGGAAGCAGTTTATAAAACAATGGCTAGTGGTATCACACCAGTTGCTATGGAGTTTTTAGATAATCTTACTATCCGTGCAGTTGAGCAGACTTTTAACAAGGGTTTACCGGTAGATGCTGGAGCTTTACTTGTTACAGATGTTGATGGAAATTTAGAAGAAGATTTAAACTTCCAACTAGCTCAAATCGAGAAGGTTTTTCGTGAAAATGGGTGTAGTGATTTTAAAATTGCTAAAGATGATAAAGAGGCAGCTGATATTTGGTTTGCTCGTCGTAATGCATCACCTGCTCTTTCAGTATATGGAAGTAAAAAGCTAAATGAAGATGTGACAGTACCTCGTGCAGTCTTACCAGAACTACTAGAAAAATTTTACGCAATAGCTGATAAATATAAAATCAACATACCATGTTTTGGACATACTGGAGATGGAAATGTTCATACAAATGTTATGGTAGATGGAAAAGATCCAGAACAAGTTAAAATAGCATACCAAGCTATAGAGGAAGTTTTTCAAGCGACCATAGACTTAGGTGGTACACTTTCTGGTGAACACGGAATAGGTCTTGCCAAAGCTCCATATATGTCTATGGCTTTTACAGATGAAGAGATGAATCTTTTTAAATCTATCAAAATGGCATTTGACCCTAACAATATTTTAAATCCTGCAAAGATGGGACTTGACTAAAAACCATGTTAAGTACTTTAAAAGAGCATAAGTATTATAAGTTTCTTGTAGCTCTTTTAAGTGGTTTTATTGACAAAGAGTTGACACTTTTTGCAGCCTCGCTTAGTTTTTATACTATTTTTACCATTATCCCTTTACTTCTGATAATGCTAACGCTTTTAACATCATTACCTTCATTTGCAGAACATTATGAGAGTATAAAAGCTTTTATATTCTCAAACCTTATGCCCGTAAACTCAGAATCCGTAATGGGGCATATTGATGGCTTTTTAGCAAACTCTAAAAAGATGGGAGTTATTGGTCTTGTTATGATTTTAGTGGCTTCACTTTTGTTTTTTAAAAATTTTGAGTATATTGCAAATAAAATATTCAAAGCAAAACCAAGAAGTTTGTGGGAATCTATTACAACTTACTGGACCATGCTTACTCTTACACCTATCGCTCTTGGAGCATCTTTTTTTATAACTGGTAAGTTAGCTGTTATGATAGAGTCTAACACTTTAACTTCTGGTTTAAATATTTTACCACTTGTCCCTTACTTGATTATATGGGCTCTATTTTTTTTAATATTTCAAATAGGACCAAACGCAAAAATAAATCCAAAAGCCTCTTTGATTAGCTCATTTATAATTGCAATAGTATTTTCAATTTCTAAAAATGCTTTTATAGAATATACTTTTCATAACAAAGCCTATACGACAATGTATGGCTCGTTTGCTATTATGATGTTTTTGTTTCTTTGGATATATGTCTCTTGGATTATCTTTATATATGGGCTAAAGTTATGTTACTTGATTGATAGCGTATATAAAAATCAAGAGATCGAAGAAAATCAATAGATATACAAAACTTTTTTTATAAATACTAAGTAGTGAAAGGATTATCTGGACTAAAAGCCAGTTAAAGCTTAGGTCAACTATCTTTGAATTTTGATTTAACTCCATAAAATTAACTAACAAACTATCAAATAAATTCCCAAAATTTAAAATATGTAATAAAATTGAAACGGGATAAAATATACTAAATAGTGATGTCCAAATGATAGAGAGTGGATGGTATATAGAAAAATTTCCAAAGATAACTAAAGAAAAAGGCAACATCAAAAGATATACCCAAAATGGAACTAAGATAAATTGCCAAATTTTGTTTAGAGATTTAAAATGAATTAAAAATAGGAAAATGTAAAAAACTCCTGATACAGAAAGCCAAAAACCTAGTGTAAAAAATAAGCGAGGGAAAAAAGATAAAAGTAAAATCACACTTATAAGTAATGTTAGCATTGAGATGATTTTTATGCCTCTGTCATATAAAACAAATCCGACAAGTAACATACCATAAGCTCTTAGAATTGATGGCGGAGAATCCAAAAATAGGACATAGCATAGTAAAAATAAACTTATAAGTATAAAGATGTCAGTTTTTGAGTTTCTGTATGGAAAATATCTATTTTGAAAAAATGTATAAATTGCTCGTATGAAAAAAAAGAGTAGGGCTGACAATACTCCTAGGTGAAAGCCACTTATGGCTAAAAGATGAGAGACTCCAAGTGAAGAAAAAGTTTGTTGTAGGCTTTGAGTTAACGGTAAAGCGGTAAAAAGAGCTTGGTAGATATTTGAGATTTGTGAATTAGTATGTTGAGATGAGATAAAGGAGTTTACATCTTGTTTATAAGTTGTTTTTTCATAGATATGTTTAACTCTAGAGTAGGTGTAAAAACTTGTTAGGTATTGATAAAAATTAATTTTACCAGCCCAGATCTCTATTTTAACTTTTTTACCAATATTGTTAGGAAATGATTTTTTAGTAGAGCTATAAAAATTTAAACCATCTTCACTTTTTAGTTTTAAAATTTGGTATGTTTTTGTATCTTTAGTCTTTGTATATTGTTTTAAAATTGTAGCATTTATGAGTTGAGTGTCAAATCTGGTGAAATTTTTGTAGTTGCTGTATTCTATAAGAAGTGAGTAAAAAAGTATAAAAGAGGATAAAGTTAAAAAAAGGAAAAAGTCTCTTTTTGAGTTAAAAAGTGAGACTTTTTCTAAGAGCATTACAGAGTTGGCATAGAAATGCTTGGCTCACCTACATCTACATTTGCTGAACGAGTATCAACATTCTCATAAACTGTTTCAACTCCAGCAGCATAAGCAGGTGCATCAACAAAGCGAGTAAGCTTTTTCTGAAATACTAACTTAACATGACCCGTTGGACCATTCCTTTGTTTTCCGATGATTATTTCAGCATTCTCTTCCTCTTTTTCGACATACTCGTTTACATACTCACGACCTTCAGCTTTTGCAGCTTTTTCGCGCTCTTTTTCCTCTTTGTAAAGATATACATCATCACGATAAACAAACAAAATAATATCAGCATCTTGCTCAATTGAACCAGACTCACGAATATCACTTAGCATTGGTCGTTTATCATTACGAGACTCTAGACCACGGTTTAGTTGAGATAGTGCTACTACTGGCATCTCTAGTTCACGAGCGAGCATCTTTAGTCCACGAGAGATCTCTGAAACTTGTAAGTGTCTATCTTGATTTCCGACACCTTGCATAATTTGAAGGTAGTCAATTACAGCTATCTCTATTTCAGGATGTTGGTTTTTTAGTTTTCTTAGTTTTGAGCGAAGTTGATTTATATTGATACTACCTTGATCATCCACAAAAAGTTTTGCAGAGTTCATCTTGTCTATTGCACCATTTAAACTAGACCATTGATCATCATTCATATCCCCAACACGAAGCTTCTGTAAAGGGATAGATGTTTGTATAGAAAGTAGTCTAAGCATTAACTGTTCAGCCGGCATCTCTAGAGAGAAAAAAGCTACACCTTTCCCTTTCATAATAAGTGAGTTTACGGTGTTTAAAATAAAAGAAGTTTTTCCCATAGCCGGACGTGCTGCAATAATAACTAAGTCCCCTTTACCAAAACCAGTAGTCATTTTGTTTAACTCATTAAAGCCAGTATCTACTCCAACAAGTACAGAGTTACCACGAGCCTTCATCTCTTTGATATACTCCATAGTGTCATAAGTCATTTTTGGAGAATCTTTAAAGTCGGAAGTTTGTTGGTCTTGAGTAATTTCATAAAGTTTTTTCTCAACAATATCTACCACTTCGGCAGATGGTAACTCCTCTTCAACGGTAACTCTTTTTATCTCAGTTGTAAGTGTTAAAAGGTGGCGTTTTAAAGATTTGTCTTTTATCTCTTCAACATAAGCCTTAGTATTTGAGATAGGGTTGGCAGATAAAATTTCAAGCATAACTTGCTCATCAAATTTTTTAATTTTAATAAGCTCTTTTTTAATAAACTCTTCATCTATTGGTTGATCTTTTTGAAGTAAAGCCATCATAACACCAAAAATATCTTGATGAGCAGGTAGATAAAAGTCATCTTGTTTTAGTGCAGTTGAAAGTTCATCAAACTGTTGTGGTTCAAAGACTATTGAACTCAATATTGAGCGTTCAAAAGCTAGGTTATATAAATTGTCTTGCATCTATTCTAATTCCTTTGCTGCTTTTTCAACTTCACTAACAAACCTATCAACAAGTTCATTCTCATCTAGGTTAGCTACAACTTCGCCTTTCACCATGACAAGACCCTTACCTTTTCCATAAGCTATGGCTACATCAGCGTGAGCTGCTTCGCCTATAGCATTTACAACACATCCCATTACTGAAACATTAAGTGGTGCTTTTATGTGTGCAGTACGTTCCTCTATCTCTCCAACTGCTGTAACTAAGTCAGCTTCTATGCGTCCACAAGTTGGACATGAGATGATGTTTAAACCATCTTTCACCGCTCCACTATCTTTTAGTATAGCCCTTGCTACTTTTATCTCCTCTTCTAACTCTCCAGTAATACTTACACGCATAGTATCGCCAATACCGTCAAGAAGTAAGGTACCAAGCCCAATAGAGCTTTTTACAGTTGCATGAAAAAGTGTCCCAGCTTCTGTAACACCAAGGTGAAAAGGGTAGTTATTTTTAGGTCGTAACATGCGGTACGCATCAACTGTTCGTCCAACATCGGAGGCTTTTAGAGATACCTTAATATCTGTAAAACCAAGGTCTTCTAAAAATTTTATGTTGTACTCAGCAGATGCCACCATACCCTCTGCTGTTTGACCATGTTTGTTTTCAAACTCTTTTTCAAGACTTCCTGCATTTACACCTATTCGAATAGGTAATGAACGCTCTTGACAAGCTTTTACTATCTCTTTTATACGAGACTTATCGCCAATATTTCCAGGATTAAATCTGATACAATCAACTACTTTAGCCGCTTCAAGAGCTAGGCGATAGTTATAGTGAATATCTGCAACGAGAGGTAAAGAAATTTGCTCTTTTATAGATTTTAGTGCAAGTGCATCTTCCATATCAGGAACTGCAACACGTACAATGTCACAACCTGCGAAGTGTAGACGTTTTATCTGCTCAACAGTAGCCTTTATATCAGCAGTTTTTGAATAAGTCATAGACTGTGTACTTATTGGTGCATCACCACCAACTGCTACATCTCCGACAAATATTTTTTTAGTTTTTACTCTTTTTATCATATAAAGATTCTATCTAGTTTGTTATAAAGAAGTGCTTTAGTTAAAGTAACGACTCTAAAGAGTCTAGTTACTTTGAAGTTTAAAATTTAAAAGTTAAGTTAGTATAAATGTATCTTCCTGGTTCATTTAGAAGCATTATATCTCCACCTGTTGTTAGAAGAACTAAATCTACATAAGTGTTACTAGCTGCATAAGTTTTGTCAAAAAGATTATTTACACCGACAGTAATTTCTGCATGTTTATCTAATGCGTGTTTTAGTTTCATGTTAACAATACTCCAACCAGCTAACTCTTGTTCACCATTATCTGCATCAAAATCATCCCATCTATCAGATGCTTGAACTTCGATAGTTGCCATAGAGTTATTTGCATATTCATAATTTAATGCAAGGTTAACTCTTAGTGGTGCCATATCCGCTAAATCTTTGTCATTTTGTCCAGCTAAGGCTTCATCTTTGCGACCACGTTTGTAAGATGCCCCCATATCTAAAGATATATCATCATTTACAAAGTATGAAGAACTTAATTCTGCTCCATATATATAAGCATCTATATTTGAAAAGGCATTCATCATTTTACCTTTTTGTATGTATATATAGTTGTCTAACATTGAGTAAAAAGTTTTAATTTTAAAGTTGATATTGTCACCTGTTAGCTCATAACCTAAATCTATCTCATTGTTAGTAGTTTGTTTGAGGTTTGGTGTACCAATGATTGAGCCAGATGATCCACTTACAAAATATAATTCTCTAGCATCAGGTACACGAGAAGCAGAACCAATCCCTAAAAATACTCTGTTTTGTTCATCAAATTTGTAAGATGAAAAAATATTAGCACTTATTGCGTTATATGATTGGGATTGGTAAGTATTATTGTCTATATCTGTTGCATCATATCTAAAGCCAGTAGTTATATTTAATGCACCAAAAGATTTGTCTAATTTAGCAAAAATAGCAGTGTTATCAGTAGTCGAGTCATCTATACTTTTTCTACCACCAGCTAGTGGTAAATCATTTTTATAATAAAAACCATCCCAGTTTCTTTTACTTGCATCAAGTCCAACTAAAAGTTTATAATCATCAAGAATAAAAGTATTTTTTAGCTTTACTCCATCCATATCAGTAGTTAGCCAGTTTTTAATTTCTGGAAGTGCACCCTCTGATGATTTTCTATATTTTGTACTCATTGGATGATCAACATCTGAGTGATAGTATTGAAGGTTTATATTTTTATAGTTGCTAGAGATATTATCTATATTGTACTCAACACTATATATGTTTGAGTCATCATATAAGGCATCCATTTTAGAGTTACCATATAAAATATTATCACTTCTGTTTGCTGTATAACTAAGACGAAGTTCTTGGTCTTGTAAAGTTTTTATAAAAGCTTTGGTCATTAAACTTTTTTTAGTATATGCATCCATATCACGATATTGGTTTTGGTAAGCAGTTGGAGCTGGTGCAGTACCATTTGCTATCGCTTTATCGATTTGTTCAGCTATTGTATTTCCATCTCCATCTTCGTACTGTTGTGCATTTTCATAAGAGGCTGAAACTAATAAACGGATAATATCATTACCACCACTTACAGTAGCTCCAACTTTTTTATATCCCCATGCACCCATACCTAGGTCTAGTGAACCATGTAACTCTTCTGTTGGCTGTTTTGTAGTGATTTTAACACCACCACTCATAGTTCCAAAAGTTTCTACATCATAAGGACCTTCAATAACTTCGACAGTATCTATTTGATTAGCTAATATATGTGAAATGGGAGGATCCATTCTATTTACACAAGCACCATGAACCTTAGTTCCATCTACTTCTATAGAGATATTATCTCGCTTTTGACCACGTATATAAATGTCATTTGCAATACCACTTCTACGATTCATATCAATACTAGGAACAGATGCACTTAATGCTTGTGATATATCAGCAGATACCTGAGCATTTTGTGCAACTTCTGTGATTAGAGTTGATTCGACATTTATTTTAGATAACTCTATATCAGTTGCATTAAGTAAAGCAACTGTTAATATAGATAATGGGATTATTCTTTTATGTAACATATATTTAACCTTGACTTTTTTAATTACTATATAGTATAAAAAAAGTGTTACATAAGTGTTAAGT
>CAZZAZ010000039.1:0-13298 GCA_964652355.1 uncultured Sulfurimonas sp.
GTTAGTTCACGACAAAGATATATACAGATTCTTCTAGCATATACAAGATTTTTACTTCTACCTTTTGAACGAATTTCACTCGGTTTAATATTTAAGTCTTTTGCCACATCTTGAGTAATAATATCAAGAGTAAGATTTGCTCTATTTTCTTGAAGTTGATCACGAAGTACATTTTTTGTAAATTCTAGATCTATATCTACATGCATCAGTTGTGAATAAGCATGAAGTTTAGAAAGTATTCCTTCTATTTCACGTACATTGCTCTCTATTACAGTTGCAATATAGTTGATGATATCTTTTGTTAGTTTAACTTTGTTAATTTCACATTTGTTTTCAATAATTGCTATTTTTGTTTCAAGTTCTGGTGGTTGAATATCTGCAACAAGCCCCCACTCAAAACGACTTTGTAAACGCTTTTCTAAACCACCTATTTTTTTTGGGTGTTTGTCAGCTGTTAGTATAATCTGTTTTCCTGCACCTTTAAGAGCTTCAAAAGTGTGAAAAAATTCCTCTTGAATACCCTCCTTATTAGATAAAAACTGAATATCATCTATTAAAAGTACATCACATTTACGATATTTTTCTTGAAATCTATCCATAGTTTTATTTCTAACATGTCTAACAAAATCATTTAAAAATTGCTCAACTGTTGTATAGATTACACTCTTACCTTGATTTTGAAAAACATTACCAGCTGACTGCATAAGGTGCGTTTTACCAAGTCCAACACCACCATATATAAAAAGAGGATTATAAACCTCCCCTGCTTTTTCACTAACACTTTTTACTGCTGCGTAAGCAAACTGGTTAGAACCACCAACCATAAAATTATCAAAAGTATGTGATGGGTTTAAAAGTGAATGAGTTACAGTTTTAATAGCTTCTTTTTGTTTTGTTGTTTTTTTGTCTGTAGAGTTTTTGAGGGTAATTCTAACAGAAACTTTTTCACCATTTTTAATTTCAAAAAGATGTTCTAGTTTTTGAGTATATTTACTTTTTATCCAGTTTGATACTAAAGCATTTGGAGCATAAAAAATGGCTAAATCACTAGAAGATTTTTTTGCATCATATACTAACTGTTTTATATATCTATTATATTCAATTTCTGTAATCTCTTCTTTTAAAGCTTTTAAAATTTCTTGACCAATATTCACATGAAACCTTGTTAATTCATTTATTAATGAATAATAACATTAAATCAATGTGAATAACTTTAAAGTTTATATGTGAATTACTTATTTTTATATACGAAATTTAATGCTTTTTGAAGAGATTCTATATCTAAATCAAACTGCTGCATAAGCGCTAAACTTGTTTCTGGTATCTCATCAACAATATTTCCTATTACATCTATAAGTGAATAAACTATGTGATTAGCAATAGCTAAGTTTTGAATTTCAAGAGGAGCTTCGAGAGGATTATCAGTATGAGTTATAACATCTATGATTGTTTCAGATAATTTCCAATAGTTTAATATTTGAGCACTTACTAAACATGTTGTGGTACGTATTATAGATTCTTCAGCGTAATTTATATCAAATTTTTCATACAATCTTTTAAAATTATCAACTTCACCTATATCAACTAACTCTTGAGATATTAAGATTTGTCCAATATTTCCAAGTAAAGCAGTTGAAGATAAAGTTGATAGATCTGAGATAGATACTTTTGAATACCATTTTAGCATTAGTGAAAGTCTCATCATTGATACTTTAGAAAAAACATCTTGGTTTATTTCATAAGAACTTAAATTTATAGGTGCTAGATTTTTTTGTATACCGTTCATAGCAAGAGCTTTTACTGCTCTTTTCCCTAGCCTAGTTATTGCTTGGTCAATAGTTGTAAGTTGTACTGAACCAAACATAGGTGAAGATGCAAATTTTAGTATATTTGCAGATATTATTGCATCTGATTTTACAACTTTGATCAAGTCATTTATAGATTTTTCATGGTCATCACATACTTGCGCTATTTCATGTATAGTGTTTGGAAGTGGTTTCAAGTTTTTTATAAAATCAATAATTTTTTTGTTATCAATTAAAATATTTTTAGAAGAAAAGTAAGTTTTTGCTACAAAAACAAGTTCTTTTTGTAGTTTTTTACTTGTTAGTGGATTTAGTGTATATTGACTAACATACAGTTTTAGTAGTTTAACTTTATCTTCTTTTTCTATATTATCAAAGATCGAAATAATTGGTAAATTTGTAAAGTTAGTGCTACAATATTCTATAAGAGGATAATTATTTTTATCTAAATTACACATTATAATGTCATAGTTTTGTATGTTTTCTTTATAATTATTAGAGTTACAAAATTTTACATCATCTAATAATTGTTTTAAAAAGATTATGATTTTTTCAGCTCTTTTATTGTTATCATCTATATATAAAAGTGTTAATTTTTTTAATATTTGTGCTGATGATTTATGTGATTTAGAGACTTTAATTTTTTGATTTAATTCATCTGGAACCTTGCTTAAAATAACTTCATATTTATTCATCTGCTCTAGCCAACGTTCCAGTTGATCTTTTACTTGAAGTAACCACTCTATGATAGAGTCTTGAACTATTTTTTTATCTTCCCTTAAGGAGCCAAGTATCGTTTCTGCTTTGTGTGATAACTCTTGAAGTGGTGTTAGTTTTAAGTAAGATGCAGTAGCTTTATAGTTGTGAAAAACTCTAAAGAGATCATCGATGGCGTTACCAACGTTTGACTCTTTATCTAATTCTAAAATTGAGGATTCTATATGAGGCATTTGATCCTCTATTTGTTCTTTAAATACCTCATAAATATCCCATTCATAATCATCATTCATAGAAGTATTTTAAAACAATGTGTATTAAAAGAAAATTATATTTACTTGTAAATTAAAATAGAATCATAAAAATCTATATTTTCAAAGCATTTTTGATCTTTTTTTTCATTATCAACTGCTAACCATTGTTCAAGTTCAAACTCTTTAGTAAATGATGATATTTCATTATCAAGACCATAAATTTTTTGATATCTTTTTATAGTTTCAATCCAGTGAATAGAATCAAAATCTTCTTTAGCAACGTTTTCCATTTCAGATATATAAGAGAGCTTAAATACTATAGCAAGTGAATTTATAAGATATTCAACATCAAAATACTTATTTAGTGAGTTGTAAACATCTTTTGTTTTTGCTTCTTTTGCAAATAGTAGGGCATTTTGCTTTAAGTTGTCAAATTTTTGGTGATAATTTATATAAGCTTTAAAACTTTCTAACTCAGAATTGTTACTAATAGAATTATATACTGCAACAGGGTTATCATCAATTATATTCTCTAAGAGTTCAACCTTTTTTTCCATTAAATCTAAACATGCATTAGCTTTTTCTTTTACTTCTGTAAAATTTTGTAAGTACGTAGCAATAGAGTGGGCTTTATCAAACTCTTCATTTTGTTCAAGTTCAACAAGTTTTACATAAGCTTGATGGCCAAGTTGACTTACCTTTTTGTATAAATTATCTTGAGTTAAAAAAGGCTTTTTCTCTGCTAAAAGGAAGTAAAGTTTAAAGTTTTTAGATTTTACTAGTCTATGAGCTCTTATAAAAAACTTATAGTTTGTTATGAGGTTTTCAACCTCTTTTTTCTTAGATGGTATAACAGTATAACGTTTTAGAGTATCTATAGCTTTTTGTGAGGATTCTAGATCATTTTTTTCAAACAAAACTTTACATGTGTTATGAACTTTGTGCCATATATTTTCTATTTTTTCATACTCTTTTGTATGTTTTAGGTACTCTTTATCATCAGAAAAAACGAAGGCAGAGATGATTTTTTCACTCTCTACAAGTTCATGAAAACGTTCAAAATCTTTTCTATTTGCACTTAAAAAATCATACTCCTCTTTTTTATAGACATCGAAGAAAAAAGGTTCTACCATAGATAAAGCTTTTTCCTCATTTTGGTTGATTAAATGTGCTTTTGCAATGTCTAAAACTTGCTCCCAAACTTCATCATATTTTTTTACAGACTTGTTAGTTAGTAGAAATATATTTTCATCTAACAAAGATGTAGCCTCTTTAAATTTGTTTGTTTTTAGGTTAGCTTCAAACTCAGTTAAAAAGTAGAGCGTATCTATAACATCAACGCTACCATCTACATATGATATATAAAGATTTTTTTTGTCTGTATTTAATGTTTTAACACCAACATGGTCTAAAAAAATTTCTTCTATGATTTCTAAAGATTCGATATTTATTAAGTATAAAGAGTTACCTCTCGTTCCTACCAAAAGATGTTTATAACCCATCTCAATAATTATACTAGGCCACTCCTCAAATTCAAAATTACCATATTCTGTTTCATGGCTATCAATGTTATATACAAAAAGTTTTTTATCACGAGTTATACCTATGAGTTCTAAGTTTTCTTCTATATATACAGAATCCTCAACAACATCGCTTAAGTAAATTTGTATAAGTTCTTTGTGTTTTAATATGTCATAGATTATCATAGACTTATCATAAGAGCTTATAAAAACATACTTGGAATCTTGGCTAAAACTTATGTCAGATATTGCGTCAGCTCTTGGAGCAAAACTAAAAAGTAACTTTTCTATGCTTAAATCGTAAAAAAATACTTTTCCACCTTCATCTCCAACAGCTAGAAGTTTAGAATCTGGTGAAAACTGAGATTTACATACAGCTCTATCATGATAAGAAAGAGTATCTTTTTTATAAATTCTAGAGTCTTTTATAAGAAATAAACTTCCATTATTTTGTTCATAGTCTGAAGTATATGCATGTAAATCGTTGCTAAGGGAGTAAGACTTATCGTATATATGTCTTTTGTATTCAGATTGCATAAATAGTTTTTTATAAAGTAGTGAAAAGTTCTTTAAGGAGTAAACATTTAGTATATACTTAGATGTTAAAACATATAAATTGTTATCAATAATTTTAACAGCAGATACACTGGAGTTTACTTTTATTGTATTAGATATTTTAATCATTATTTTTTCTTCAGCATATTACAATGTCCTTCAAATATATTGAACTATAGCAAAAAGTAATCCATATTTATGATATTATATTTTTTAAGCTTTTTAGAGGATAAAAATGACAATCTTAGGTATAGATCCTGGTACAAGAAAAATGGGTTATGCCTTACTTTCATTAGATAAAGGAAAAATCTCACTTATAGAAGCTGGGCTTATAAAAATTAAAGCAGATGAGTTACAATATCAAATTCCTCAAATGACAGAAGCTTTTGAGTCTATATTTGCAACTCATAAGATAGATGAAGTAGCTATGGAAGATATATTTTATGCGCATAATCCAAAAACTACCATAAAGTTGGCACAATTTCGTGGAGCTATAATGCTAACAATACTTCAACAATTTGGTCAATTTAACGAATATACTGCTCTTCAAGTTAAAAAAGCTTTAACAGGTAATGGTAAAGCAGCAAAAGAACAAGTTGCTTTTATGGTTAAAAGACTTTTAAACATAAAAAAAGAGATAAAACCACTTGATATTACTGATGCTATTGCTGTTGCTATAACGCATTCTCAAAGAGTTAGACTTAAAAAGTAACTTGTGCTATATCAAGTGATAAAAACTTTTTATTTTGTATAGTTTCGTCAATAGATTCCAAATCAACTTTGGAATGACGAAGGAAAAAAATGCACAATTTACCAGATGGTCACCCGGCCAAAGTTTACTTAGAAGAAAATATGTTAATTCGTGGACTTATGTCTAGTATCAACTCTATAAATATTCAAGATAATAACGAAGAGTTTAAAGAAAAATTTGCAAAACTATGTTTAGTTGAAAAACATTTTGCTAGAAAAGAAAACCAACTTTTTCCATACTTAGAACAATATGGATGGACATCTCCTTCTCAAAATATGTGGGCATTTCATGATGATATTCGTGCTATTGTAAAACAAGCTAGAAATCTTGTAGAAACTAACGAAATTCAAGCGTTATCTATGGTTTTACAAAATCTTTTTCAAAATTTAGAACATATTATGCAAGTTGAAGAGGGTCGTCTTTTACCTCGTGCATTAGATATGCTTCAAGAGGATGACTGGAAAGAGATGCGTGATGGTGATGAGGAGATTGGTTGGATGTTTGATGAGGCTCCAGTTCAGTATCCCCCACATGTTGAAAATGAGTATGTTCATCCATCAATGGATACTAAAAAGAGAAAACTTCCATTTTCTTTAGAGGGTCGTATAGATTTAGAACAAGGTCATATGTTACCTGAGCAGATTAACTGGCTCTTAAAGTTTATGCCTGTTGATATTACTTATGTTGATGAAAATGATATTGTTATCTTTTATAACCGTGGAGATGACAGAGTTTTTCCTCGTTCAGCAGGAATTATTGGTCGTGAAGTTAAGTTTTGTCATCCTCCAAAATCAGTTGATCAAGTTCTTATGATACTTCGTGAGTTTAAAGCTGGTCGTCGTGATGAGGCAGAGTTTTGGATTAGTTTTAAAGGTAAGTTTATTCACATCCGTTACTTTGCTATTCGTAATGATGAGGGTGAGTATAAAGGTGTTATAGAAGTTTCTCAAGATGTTACTCATATAAGAGGTCTTGAAGGGCAACAAAGACTACTTGACTGGGAGTAAACTAAATAAGATACCTACTAAGTACCTGATTTAATTTTTTTGTATCTATTTATTTAAAATGAATCTATCTTCATGTACTATAACACAAACTAAATCTTTAGGGATGAAATTATATAAGGAAAATATATGTTAAGAAATGTAACAATAACAAAAGCAGCAAATATTTATTATGATGGAAAAGTAACATCTCGCACAGTGGAGTTGGCTGATGGTTCAATACAATCTTTAGGAATAATGTTACCTGGAGATTATACTTTTGGTACAAATGAAGCGGAAATTATGGAGATGATGAGTGGAGAGTTAGATATAAAACTTCCAGGTGAAGAGTGGAAAACTCTAAATACTCCTGAGACTTTTAATGTCCCTGCAAACTCATCTTTTGACTTAAAGGTTAAAACAGTAACTGACTACTGTTGCTCGTATATTAAATAATTACTATTTCACCAAAGTTTTACTTTGGTGTTCGTTCAGTTGGTCCACTATATAGTTGTCTTGGTCTTGCTATTTTTATAGTTTTTTGTTTACTTAGTTCACTCCATTGAGCTATCCAACCAGGTGTTCGTCCTATAACAAATATAACAGCAAACATCTCTTTTGGAATTTTTAAAGCTTGTAAAATTAGACCTGAATAAAAATCAATATTAGGGTAAAGTCCACGCTTTACAAAATACTCATCACTTAAAGCAATTTTTTCGATTTTGTTAGCAACCTCTACAAGTTTGGAACTAATTCCTAACTCGTTCATAAGTTCATTTCTGATCTGTTTTAATACTGTTGCACGAGGATCAAAGTTTTTATATACACGATGTCCAAAGCCCATAAGCCTAAATGGATCATTTTTATCCTTAGCTTTTGCAATAAACTCATCAACTCTATCAACACTTCCTATCATCTCTAGTTGGCGTATAACGCTTTCATTTGCTCCACCATGACTTCTACCCCAAAGTGCACCGATCCCAGCACTTATAGCTGCGTAAGGATGAGCCATAGTTGATGCTAAATTTCTTACTGCAGTTGTTGAAGCATTTTGCTCATGGTCTGCATGAAGTGTAAATATAGTATCAAGTGCTTTAATCTCAATAGGCTTTAATTCTACATAAGAGTGAGGATATGCACGCATCATATATAAAAAGTTTTCTGTAAAACCTTTGTTTAAATCAGGATATATTATAGGTAAGCCATTTGAAAAGCGGTAAGAAAAAGCTGCTAAAGTGGGAATTTTTGCAACAATTCTGTTTGCCATCTCTTTGTACTCTTCATCAGTAGTTATCTCTAAATGATTGAAATAAAAAGTTGAAAGAGCAGATACTCCAGCTGAAAGGATAGCCATAGGGTGAGCACGATCAGGAAAGGCATCATATAGTTTTTTTATACCCTCATTTACAAATGAACGTTTTTTCATCTCTATACTAAAGTCTTCTAGTTGATCTTGGCTTGGCAAATCGCCATATAAAAGTAGATAAGCAGTATCTAGGAAGCTTTTCTCATTTGCCATATATGAAATGTCATAACCCCTATACATTAGTTTACCAGCTCCACCATCTATATAAGTTATTTTAGACTCACATGATGCAGTAGATGTGTAACCTTCATCAAATGTAAACATACCAGTTTCTTTGTAAAAAGTTGAAATATCTACAACAGACGGACCCACACTTGCATCTAAAATATTAAATTCATAAGTTTTTCCATCACGGTTATCGGTAATCGTTACTGTATTTTTTGACATATACCATTCCTCACTTTAATTATAAAATATTATATCATATTTCCTTGACTTACTTATAAAAACTGTGAAACTAAGTTGTTTAAAGCATGCTCATCCAGTGCTCCACTCATTCTATGAACCTCTTTGCCATCTTTAAAAATCATCAAAGTTGGTATACTTCGTATTCCAAATCTTGCACCTAAGTTTTGTTCATTTTCAGTATTTACTTTAGTATATAGTGCTTTAAGTGGATAGTTTTTAGCACTTTTTTCATAAACTGGTCCAAACATTTTACAAGGTCCACACCATGGTGCCCAAAAATCAACTACAACTGGTATCTCACTATTTACTACCACTTCATCAAAGTTAGCATCAGTTAAATCTATTGGCGATGTATCTAACAATGACTTTTTACATTTCCCACAATTAGCTTTTTTATAGCTATCTTTTTGTGGGATATTATTTACCTCTTTACAATGTGGACATACAACTCTCATAATTTTTCCTTTTTGTATTTATAACACAGTTACAAATATATTACCTTTGCGGTATATATAAAATCTTTTTTTATCGTCTGAAGCTGAAGCACGTTTAAAATCACTTACAGTATTGATCTCAATATTTTCAACCTGTATAATTATATCTCCATTCACTATAGCGCTACCTTTTAGATCTTTATTTTCTTTCATATCAACAACTAATAAACCATGAACACTGTTTGGTATATGAAATTTTTCTCTTATATCTGTATCAAGTGTTTTTAAACTTAACCCTTTGTATTTTAGCTCAGAAGTATTTACTTGTTTGTCTAGTGAGCCCAATATTACATCTATATTATCTGTCTTTTTATTCCTCAAAAACTTAATACTTACAATTTTAGATGGTTGATATGAACCTATTGTATTTTTTAACTCACTTGCAGATGAGATTTGTTTAGCATTTACAGAGATTATTAAATCACCTCTTTTTAATCCAGCTTTAAATGCAGGAGAGTTTTCACCAACAGCAGTTATTAATGCTCCATATTGATTATTATAAAAACTACTCATCTCTTGGCTGACATCTGAGATGTGTACACCTAAGTAAGCACGAGTGTATTTACCCTCTTCTATAAGTTGTTTAGCTATTGATGTAACCATATTTGAAGGTATTGCAAAGCCTATTCCAACATTACCGCCACTCTTAGACATAATTGCAGAGTTTATCCCTATAAGGTGCCCTGCTGAGTTGATAAGTGCACCACCTGAGTTACCAGGATTGATAGATGCATCAGTTTGTATAAAATTTTCGTACTCAACTATCCCCATTCCACTTCTGCCAGTTGCAGAAACTATACCTTGAGTAATTGTTTCACCAAGACCAAATGGATTACCAAGTGCAAAAGTAATATCTCCAACTTTTACTTTATCTGAATCAAAAAATGTAACTGCATTTAAGTTTTTACCTTCTATCTTGATGATTGCCAAATCACTTTTTACATCTTTTCCTATCAGTTTTGCTTCATATTCTTTTTTGTCTCCAGCAATGGTTACTTTGATAGTATCTGCATTTTTTACAACATGATTATTTGTAACGATATAACCATTTTCAGAGATAATAACACCAGAACCAAGAGATCTTTGAATTCTATCTTTTGGTATTTGTCTCTGGTTTTTAAAGAACTCTCTAAAAAATGGATTACGTACTCTTGGGTTATCTTTATTTTGTGAATTGTGTATACTCTTTTTTGTAGATATATTTACAAGTGAAGTTCGTACGTTTTCAATAATATTATTATATGAAAGTATATAATCTTTAGATGTTGGATTTTTACGTTGAGTATCAACATCAGCATATTTGAGATTTATACTATCTTTTGCATATGTTAGTGTTAGTGTTACTAGTAAGGCTAATATAATTTTATTCACTTTTTGCTCCTTTAGGAATAAATTCTTTTGTTTATAGAGAAAATTTTATTATGAAATGGTTTATGAAGTGCAAATGAAGGGCTAACGAATGGTAAATAGTGTTAAAAACTACCTTCTTGATATTTGATAGTTGAAGAGTTTATAAATAAAGTGGAGTTATTAACTTTAAAAGAAAAAGTTTGTGAGCTGTTGGTTAAAGATAAACCATCAGACATATCTATGTATGCTAGTTTATCAGAGTCAATAAGTGAAGCATCACTAACACCATTAAATTCAAACTCTAAAGTTAGCCAATCAAAACCACGATTTTCATCTTGACAAGCTATAACTAATTTCATTGTTATTGGTGAAAGAACTTCAAGAGAACGAATTTCACCATCTATAAAACTACCAAATCTTTTCATAAAAGTTGGTAACTCTTTAGCAAGTAATGGTTTCATGACCTACTGACAACCTACACATTCCATGCTTCTATCTTCAACATCATTAGCAACTTCAGGTGATTGTGAACGAAGATAGTAAGTAGATTTAAGTCCAAGTTTCCAAGCAAGCATATATATCTCATTTAAGTATCTACCACTAGCTTTATCAAGTGTGATGAAGATATTTAATGATTGACCTTGATCTAGCCATTTTTGACGAATTGCAGCAGCTTTGATAAGTACTGTTTGGTTCAAGTCATAAGCTGGAGTATAGTAAGCCCAAGTCTCAGGTGAAAGCTTAGGTACTACAACAGGAATAAGACCAGAAAGATTCTCTTCAAACCATTTACGTTTAAATACTGGCTCAATAGCTTGAGTAGTTCCAGTTAAGATAGAGATAGATGATGTTGGTGCGATAGCCATTAAATAACCATTACGCATACCTTGTTTTTTAACCTTAGCACGAAGATCATCCCACTCATAAGATGAAGCAAAAAGCCCACCACGGTCAACAAGATTTACAACTTCAGCATTTGCATGGTCCATTGGCATAACACCCTTGCTCCATTCACTCCCTTCATATTCTGTATAGCTACCTTTTTCAAGTGCTAAGTCAGAAGATGCAGAGATAGCATTAAAACTAACAGCCTCCATAACTTCATCTACTTTATCAAAGTGTTCTTGGCTTCCCCATGTGATCGCTTGTTCTGCTAACATTTGTGCTTCACCCATAACACCAAGTCCAATAGAACGAGTTTTCATGTTAGTTCGTTTAACTTTCTCAACAGGGTAGAAGTTTAAGTCTATAACATTGTCCAAACATCTAACAGCAATTGGTACAATTCTATCTATCTCTTCTTTTGTGTTAATTTTAGAAAGATTTACAGAGGCAAGATTACAAACAGCAGTATCGCCATCTATTTTTTCTTTCTCAACTACATAGATTGGCATACCACCAAGTGAGTCAAGTGCTGTAACTTTTTTGGCATATTTTGTTAGTCCACTATCAACTGTTACCATCTCATCTTCTTCATAAGAGATACTATCTCCATTTTCAAAAATGAACTTTATTTTGTAGTGGTTAGGGTTAGTATTTTGAAAAATCTCCGTACAAAGGTTGGAACTTCGTATAACACCAGTATGTTTGTTAGGATTTGCGCGATTTGCATTGTCTTTAAAACAAAGGAATGGTGAACCAGTTTCAAAGTAAGATGTTAGTATCTTTTTCCAAAGAACTTTTGCTTTAATTTTATCTTTTATTATACTTTCATCTTCTTCTAGTTCTTTGTAACGTTTGTTGAAATCATCACCATAAAGCGTAGCCAACTCTCTTACATCATATGGATCAAATAGAGTCCAAATAGCATCTTCTTGAACACGTTGCATAAAAAGGTCATTTAACCACATTGCAGGAAACAGGTCGTGGGCACGACGACGCTCTTCACCAGAATTCTTCTTTAAATCTAAGAAGTCGTTAATATCTATGTGCCACGGTTCCATATAGACAGCAATAGCACCTTTACGAGTTCCAAGTTGATCAACTGCAATAGCAATGTCATTTGTTATTTTTAGAAATGGAACAGTACCACCCGCTGCATTTTTATGTCCATCGATAAATGAACCCATAGAGCGGATACCTGTCCAATCCCAACCGATACCACCACCAAATTTAGAAAGCATAGCCATCTCTTTGTAGCTATCAAAAATACCTTCGATATTGTCAGGCGTAGAACCGATATAACAAGATGATAACTGATGTCTTGTTGTTCTAGCATTTGATAAAGTTGGTGTTGCAAGCATAACTTGAAATTGACTTATCATGTCATAAAATTTTATAGCCCATTCATGTTTATTTTCTTCTCTTTGGGCTAAGAACATTGATATAGCCATAAACATATGTTGAGGAAGCTCTATAGGATTAGCATCTCTATCTTTTATAAGATATCTATCATAAAGTGTTTTTACACCAAGATAGTTAAACAGCATATCTCTTTCAGGTTTTATGTGTTTGTCTAGTCTTTCTAAGTCATACATATCTCCAAGACCTAAAAGAAGTCTACCTTCCTTAGTACCTTTTTCAAAATACTTTTCAAGTGAGCAGTAACCAGTAAAGCCATTTACTTGGTGGTATAAGTTAAACATAAAAAGACGAGACGCTACAAAAGTCCAGTTTGGTGCATCGATGTCTATCTTATCAACAGCAGTTTTAATAAGTGTTTCTTGTATCTCTTTAGATGTAATGCCATCACGAAATAAGATTTGAGCATCAACTTCAAGTTCACTTTGAGATGTGCCTGTTAAACCTTTTACAGCTGCTGAAGTGTACTTTTGAATCTTAGTAATATCTAATGGTTCAGTTCTTCCGTTTCTTTTTATAATTGTTATCATTTTCATCCCTAATAAAATTCAATAATTTCTTATATAATTATTCATAAAATATTCATATAAAAAATCATTTATAATCTATTGGATTTTATCAAAAGTTTGATTAATATAAATGGAAACAGAGTAGATTTTTTTTGGAAATTTGTAGATTTGTAACAAGATAAATATAGTATAAATTTGACTAATAATTAGCATAACCCAAGCGGGTATGCTAATTATATTTTCAGAGACATTTTAAGTACTTAAAACTCATTTATTGTGATTTTA
>CAZZAZ010000040.1:0-12963 GCA_964652355.1 uncultured Sulfurimonas sp.
AAACTTAAAAAATAAGTTTATACAAAATGGAAAGTCTTTTGTTAAAGAGTTTTCAGATGTTGATAAAATGATAGCTAGATATATAGAAGTACTGGAGAATTTATAATGAAAAAAATACTGTTTCTTATAGATAATCTAAAAGGTGGTGGGGCTGAAAAGGCTATAAAAATCATAGTTGAAGGTTTACAAGAAAAAGGTGTTAAACCGATTGTTGTACTTTTGGAAAATCAAAAAGATTATACACTCAAAGATGGGATTGAGATATATACTTTTACTCAAAATATTAGTAAATTTAATTTCATCTTTTTGCATTTTAAACTTTTAAAATTACTAAAAGAGTTAGGACCAGATATCATCTATGCTACAAATACCAAGGCACAAATCTTATCACTTTTATCCACGCCTTTTTTTGATGCACAAAGAGTTACAAATATCCAAGTTGATTTAACAAAGCAGTATGAAGGACGCTCTTATATATTTAAGATTTTTGCTAAGTTACTTCGATTTACAGATTTTTATAGTTTTATATCTTATGGAATATATGATAATTTAAAAGATAAAATACCTAAAAAAGAAAATATTTTTATACCAAACCCAATAGACTTTAAAGAGATAGATTTGTTAAAAAATGAACCTATAGAAGAAGAATATCAACATATATATGAAAAAAAAGTATTTGTAACTATTGGAAGATTAACAGAACAAAAAGGGCAATGGGTTTTACTAGAAGCATTTGCAAAGATTAAAGATAATGTGAACTTAGTCATACTTGGAAGTGGTGAAAAGGAACAGGAACTAAAAGAATTAGCTCAAGAGTTGGGTATTGAAAATAGAGTGTTTTTCTTAGGCTTTCAATCAAATCCTTTTAAGTTCCTACAAAAGGCAGATATATTTGTACTTAGTTCTCTATGGGAAGGTTTTGGAAATGTTATAGTTGAAGCTATGCGTTGTGAACTTCCAATAATTTCAACTGATTGCCCAAGTGGACCAAGAGAGATTTTAGCACCAAGTTCTGATATATTTAAAAGGTTAAAGTCTGATGTTGAGTTAGCCCAACATGGCGTTTTATGTTCAGTTGATGATGCAGATAGCTTACATAAGGCAATGGACTCGATATTGCAAAATAATGACCTAGCTCTTAAGTATAAAAAAGCTGCTATTAATAGAGCAAAAGATTTTAGTTCTAATATAATTGTAGATAAATTTATACAAGAGGTTTTAAAAGACTGATGTGCGGTATAGCTGGAACAATTAACTTCAATAATGTTGATACCCAAGATATACAAAACTCACTCTTTCACCGTGGTCCAGATGAAAATGGGGTTTACAGTTATAAAAATATAAACCTTATTCATACAAGATTATCTATCCAAGATATAAACCATGGTCAGCAACCATACTCTTACAATGGTTGCACTATGGTTTTTAATGGTGAAATATATAATCATCTGCATTTGCGTGAAATATATCTACAAGATTTTTCTTTTAAGTCATCTTCTGATACTGAAACTTTACTTTACATGTATATAAAATACAAAAATGATATGTTTGATAAACTTGATGGGATGTATGCTTTTTGTATTTTAGATGAGAGTTCAAATAAGCTTGTATTAGCACGAGATAGGGCAGGCAAAAAACCACTTTATGTATATAAAGATACAAACTCTTTAATGTTTGCTAGTGAGTTAAATAGTTTTAAAACTACTGTAAAATCTCTTGAAGTGGATGATGAAAAGATTAGTGCATATCTTAGAAATGGATTTTTCTTTAAAGATACAACACCGTATAAAAATATCATTGAAGTAGATGCAGGATCTGTATATGAAGTTGATTTAAAAACTCTAAATATAAAACAAGAAAAATATTTTGAGATTTTAGATATTTACAAACAATATAAACTAAGTAACTATAAAGAGGCAAAAGATACTTTAGATACTATACTGCACCAAAGTGTAAAGTCAAGACTACTCTCATCTGACTTAGAAGTTGGTGCGTTTTTAAGTGGGGGAATTGATAGCTCTTTAGTTGTAGCAATTGCTAGTGAATATACGCAAAACCTTAAAACATTTACAGTGAAGTTTGATGGAGCGTTTGATGAATCACACTTAGCAAGACTTACTGCAAACAAGTACAACACACAACACCATGAACTCTCAATCTCGATGGATTTAAAAAATGATATTGAGAGTATTTTGTCAAACTATGGTGAGCCATTTATGGACAGTAGTGCAATTCCCAGTTTTTATGTCTCAAAAGAAGCTAAGAAGTATGTAAGTGTAGTTTTAAATGGAGATGGGGCTGATGAACTTTTTGGTGGTTATAGACGTTATGTTCCAAGTGCTAACAATATACTAAATCTTGCCTCATACTTTTCACCACTTTTAAGTGTCCTACCAAAATCACATGATAAAAAATCATCTTATAACAAAATTTATAGATTACTTTCAATGTCAAGTAAAAATGGTTTAGATTTTTATAATTCTGCTACAAATGATATATTTGAAGATGTGTATAAATTTGACAATAACTCTACATTTAAAGAGATAAATAAGTTTATAAAAAGTATAGAGTCCCAAAATATTTCACAATTAGATAAGATGCTATATATGGATTTTTCTATGATTTTAAAAAGTGATTTACTTAAAAAGATGGATATAGCCTCTATGAGTAATTCACTTGAAGTTAGAAGCCCATTTCTAAGTAAAGAGATGTTGGAGTTTGTTCCAAGACTAGCAGATAACTTTAAAATAAAAAATGCCACTACAAAATATATACTAAGAGATCTAGCAAAAAGATATATACCAAGTGAGTTAATAAATCAACCAAAAAGAGGTTTTGAAGTCCCTCTTAAAAAATGGGTTGAGAATGATTTAAAAGATAATATTTTTGATGCTCTTTCATATAGCTCTTATTCGCAAAATTTTGTCAAAAAAGAGTTTATAGATAAGTTACTTAAAAATAAAGTAAACACTTCAGCAGAAAAAAGAGCTAAAATGCTTTGGACAATGTATAGTTTAGAGATTTGGAAGAAGAGTTTGCTATGAAAAAAGTAATAATTGCTATAAACTCGTCTTGGTACGCTTACTTTATGCGTTATAACTTAGCAAAAGCCTTGAAAAACAATGGATACGAAGTTCTATTTTTAGCACCATTTGATGAAAAATATAGTGAGATTTTAAAACAAGATTTTAAGTTTATTCATATAGATATAGACTCAGCTGGAATAAATCCATTTAAAGATATTGCTACACTTTTTTCTTTTTACAAAATCTATAAATCGCAAAAGCCAGATGTAGTCTTAAACTTTACAATAAAACCAAATATATATAGTGCATTTATAGCTGGCATGCTTGGTATAAAATCTATAAACAATATTACCGGACTAGGGACTATATTTATAAAGCAAAATATACTTACAAAAATTGTGAAGATGTTTTACAAAGTGTCCTTAAATTTATCTACAAAAGTTTTTTTTCAAAATAAAGATGATAAAAAACTTTTTATAGAAAATAATATGGTGAAAGAGATAAAAACTGACTTAGTACCTGGAAGTGGAGTTGATTTAGAAAGGTTTAGATCAATAGAAAAAGAAAAAAATACTAAATTTACATTTTTACTAATTGCAAGACTTTTAAAAGATAAGGGTGTTTTAGAATATATTGAAGCAATTAAAATACTGAAAGAGAACTACAAAGATGTTGAGTTTCAAATACTCGGCGAAGTAGGCTCAAACAACAAAACAAGTATAGATAAAAAAGAGTTGGACTTGTGGGTAGAAAATGGTTTAGTAAATTACCTCGGCGTTAGTGATAATGTGGAAGATATTATTGCACAAAGTGATTGTGTCGTTCTTCCATCATATAGAGAAGGTACACCTAGAAGTTTACTCGAGGCTGCAGCTATGTCTAAGCCTTTGATAGCTACAAATGTAGTTGGATGTAAGGAAGTTGTGGATGATAAAGTAAATGGCTATCTATGTGAAGTGAAGAATGCAAATGATTTGAGTGAAAAAATGATAATGATGATAGAGCTGTCAGATAAACAAAGAGAAGCTATGGGTAAGGCTGGACGATACAAAATGCTTAAAGAGTTTGATGAAAAAATAGTTATAGATAAGTATTTGCAAACTATAAATGAGATGTTAAAATAATGAAAAAAATTTTAATAACTGGAGCAAATGGTTTTGTAGGTAAAAGTTTTATAGATATGTATAAAACTAATTTTGATATAAAAAAATTTTCATTTTTAAGGGATGACTTTAACTCTTTAAATTTATCAAATATAGATACAGTCCTACATCTCTCAGCCTTAGTCCATCAAGAGAAGTATATAGAAAAAGAGTTATATGAAAAAGTAAATATAACACAGAGTGTTGACTTGGCAAAAAAAGCTAAAGCGGATGGAATAAAGCAATTTATATATATGAGTAGTATTTCTGTTTATGGTCTAGAAGTTGGTGTTATAGATAAAAATACAAAGTGCAAACCTATAAGTGATTATGCTAAAACAAAGTTAAAAGCAGAAGATGAGTTACAAAAGTTAGAAGATGATAGTTTTAAAATTGTTATTTTAAGAGTGCCTTTAATATACGGAAAAAATGCTGTCGGAAATGTAAAAAAACTTAAAAACCTAATACAAAAATTTCCAGTTTTACCATTTGCAAATATAAATAATAAACGAAGTATGATTGATATAGATAGTTTATGTAGTAAAATGAAAAATATAATAGATGAAGAAAAAAATGGTATGTTCATCTTATCAGATGATAAACCATTAAGTACAACAGAGTTAATTCAATTAATAGCGAGTAATTTAGATAAAAAAATATACCTTATAAATATTCCTTTTTTTGAAAGTACTTTGAAGTTTTTTAAACCATCTTTGTATAATAAACTTTATTGTGATTTAGTGATAAATATTAATTAAATCAAATGTTCTAAAATCTAAAATTTGAAAATATGATATAATTATATAATTTTAATTATAAGGATTGTTGTGCCAGTAATTTCATACTTTTTTGGCATAACAATTCGTATGTATCATGATGATCATCCACCTGCACATATACATGTAGAATACCAAGGTTATATAGCTTTGATGAATATAAACACAGCAAAAATAGAAAAAGGCAATCTTCCAAACAAAGCTTTGAAAATTGTTAGTGAGTGGATTCAAACTCATAAAGAAGAGTTAGAAGAAGACTGGAAGCTGGCACAAAACTTTAAACCGTTAGAAAAAATACAAGGGGCTGATAATGATTAACTTAGTTGAAATAGTATATATAGATGATTATAATTTAGAACTACACTTTTCTAACGATAGTTATGGAGTAATTGATTTTTCGTATTTGCTAGAAAAAAATACTTCTTTAACAAATAAGCTTAAGGATATAGAGTATTTTAAAAACAATTTCATAGATTTTGGAGCATTATGCTGGAAAAATGGACTAGAGTTGAGTGCAGAGTCTTTATATAAAAAATTACTAGACTTGAATAGATTAGTAAAAAGTAGTGATGTAGCATAAGCTAATATGATGATGATTTGAAAATATGATTTACCTAATCCTATTTTTAATCTCCTTATCTCTAACATACTACATAAAAAACCACGCAATAAAAAACTCACTCCTAGATATACCAAATGAAAGAAGTTCACACTCTATAGCTACTCCACATGGTGGTGGTATTGCCATTGCTCTTACTTGGTTTTTAGGGATTACTTATCTTTATATTTTTAATGAGATAGAGAGTTCCTTGTACTTTGCACTTATGGTTGGTGTTGTGATTTCTGCCATTTCTTACCTTGATGATTTGTATGGACTTAGTGCTAAGGTAAGGTTATTTGTTCAGTTTTTTGTCGCATTTTTAGGGCTATATTTTTTAAACTTTTTTGATAACAATATTTTTATAATCATCTTAGCTATTTTTATGATAGTTTGGTTTATAAATCTTTATAATTTTTTAGATGGTATAGATGGTTATGCAGGAAGTGAGGCTGTTTTTCTTGGGTTAGCAGGTTTTATACTTTTTGACTCTAGCTATTTTTTAGTCCTCGTTGTATCAGTTCTTGGTTTTTTAATTTTTAACTGGCATAAGGCTAAGATATTTATGGGTGATGTTGGAAGCACGCTGCTTGGTTATACTATCGCAATCTTTGCTTTATCAAATGATGGTGAAAACCTTAGTATTTGGCTGATTTTATTTTCTTTGTTTATTTATGATGCAACTATTACTTTGTATAGAAGGTTTAAACGTGGTAAAAACATAACTTATGCGCATAAATCTCACGCATATCAAAGGTTAACGCAAAGCTCTTTTTCACACGCTAAGGTAGTTATTCTTGCAATGTTGGTTAACTTTGTTTTCTTTGGATTGGTATATTTTGTGCCAAATTTAGTTATTGTGAGTATAATAACTTTAGGAATTTTATTTTTAGTTATGAGATATGTTGATAAAAGAAAGGCTTTTTAGTGTTTTATATAGATAAACGAGTACTTAATTTTTTAGTTATTATACTGCTTAGTTTCATCACTTTTTCGTGGACTTTTTATATATTTCATATTCCATTTGAATTTGACATAGTGCTAAGTGTTATAGCTATTAGAATTCTTGCTTCATTATTTATATATAAAGATTATTCACTATCTTGGTCTAAGGCGTCACAAAAAACATTTCTTATAAAAAGTTTGGTTTATATAGTTGCATTTTTCATATATATGCCGATTTTCTATACTAAAATTTGGGTTTATTTTTTAGCATCAGAACTATTTTTGTATCTTTTTAGTATTAACTTTTTGATGTATGCTTATTACTATTTTATAAATAAAAGTAAGACTGTAAAGACTAAGCAGGTAGTTGTTTATGGGGCAGGAAGAGCCGGACTGAAGCTTATGTCAGAGTTTGCAAGTACTAAGTATATGGTGAAATACTTTGTAGATGATGATGTTAAACTTCAAAACCGTTCTATTGATAACACAAGTGTAATCTCTGAAGAAAAGCTAAAGGAGATTACTAAAGAGACTAGACTTAACTTACTTGTTGTAGCTATTGCTAACCTTGATAAAGTAAAAGTAAAAGAGATATATGAAAGCTTTTCACCATATTTTGATGAGATTAAAATACTTCCTAGTTTTGATGATATTTTACAAGCAAAAGATTTTTCTTCTCAGTTAAAAAGTATCTCGGTTGAAGATTTACTAGCACGACATCCAAAAGATTTAGATAAAACTTTAGTAGCTGAATTTATAAAAGATAAAACTGTTTTAATCTCTGGGGCAGGTGGAAGTATTGGTTCTGAAATATGTAGGCAGTGTGAAAAACTTGGTGCAAAAAAACTTATACTTTTAGATAACAGTGAATATAACCTTTATAAAATTTCTGAAGAGATTAGAGATGTTGATAAGTCTTTAGTTATGCAATCAGTTGTAGATATTGAACTACTTGATAAAACATTTCAAATTTATAAACCTGATATAGTCATCCATGCAGCTGCTTACAAACATGTACCACTTGTTGAGTCAAATATCTATGAGGGTATTAAAAATAATGTATGTGGAACTAAAAATATTATAGATATATCTATAAAACATGGTGTACAAAAGTTTATACTAATCTCAACAGACAAAGCAGTCCGTCCAACAAATGTAATGGGTGTTACAAAACGTATAACAGAACTTTATGCACAGAATGTTGATAGTAAAAATACAGAGATAGCATCGGTTAGATTTGGCAATGTACTTGACAGTAGTGGAAGTGTTATACCTAAGTTCAAAACTCAAATACTAAATGGTGAAAACCTTACAGTTACTCATAAAGATATAACAAGATACTTTATGCTTATTCCTGAGGCTTGTGCCTTAGTTCTTCAAGCTGGGGCAATAGGTAAGGGTGGTGAAGTGTTTATCTTAGATATGGGTAAACCTATAAAAATACTAGACCTAGCAAACAAGATGATAGAGTTAAGTGGCAAAACAAATATAAAAATAGATTTTATAGGGTTACGAACTGGTGAAAAGCTTTATGAGGAGTTGATGTATGATGATAGTGATGCTAAAACAAATTATGAGTCAATCACTGTGGCAAAATCAACAGAGTACAATATAGATAAGTTAAATGAAGATATACAAGAGTTGTTAGAGTGCGAAGATAAGTTGGCTAAACTCAAGGAGATAGTCCCAGAGTTTAATCATCAACTAAATTAATATAGATTACTTTATAAAATGCCCAACAAACTTAGACATATTATCCATAATCTCTCCACCTTTTCTAAAGCTTAGTGCGCAGGCTTCATAGGCAAAGAAAATTCCGGCTTGGTATTTAGATCCATTTAAGTCTTTGTCAAACTCTACATACTCTTGATAGACTTTTTTGTAATTATCATACATACCATCAGTTTGAACTGCTACTTCACCATTAGCATTGATGATTTTAGTGTTAGCACCTTCACGACCAAAGACACACTTCTCAACTTGTTTAACAGCTTTAAGTGGCTCGAAAGAAGTTTTTAGTAAGTATGGGCTATCCGGAAACAGATCACTTAAAATCTTTAACATACCTTTTGATTGAAAAAGTAAAGTATAGGCAGGATTTAAGATGATAGCTTTTTGATTTTGCATAATATTGCCAATAGTTGTTGCAAGCTCAGGCTCATCATGAGCGATATCCTCCCAAGGGTAGAGTTTAAACCAGTATTCATATTGATTTTCTTCTGAGTCGAAAATTCCATCTTCATCAAATTTTACATTTTGTAGATACTCAAAACCTGTGTTAAAGCCTGCGTCAGTTGCCATTTGTTGAAGTAGTCTTGTTGTAGCTTCCTCTTCATCATCTCCCTCAACTGAGGAAAATAAAATCTTCCATCCGTCATAGTTTGCATCAAAGCTAGAAGTATCTTCATCAAGAGTTATTAGTCTTTTAAAGTTTTGTGAGATTGATTCATAAAGAGTATTAAATTGGCTGTCTTCATCCATGTTGTTTTCTTTTAGAAGTGCCCACTGAAGTAGGGCTGTCTCAAAAAGTGAAGTTGGAGTATCTGCGTTGAACTCTATAAGTTTTATAGGACTTCCATCTACTCCACCACTTAAATCAAAACGACCATAAATATGCCAATGGACATCAGTTTCCCAAGATTTTTTAATACTCTCAACAAGATTAAAAGGTATACCTAAATCAAAGAACAGGTCGTTTTCTATCACATATTCAGCTGCTTCAATGTACATATCGTAAAGCTCATTTCCAGCCTTATAATACGCCTCAGCCTCAGATGGTGAAACTTGCACAAGTTCATCACTTACATACTTTGTGCCATCAGTATCTGTATGCCAAGTAAAACCTATCTCATTTAAAGTCTCATCACTTAGTTTATTGATTTTTTTTAGATTTATCAACCGCCAAAACCTCTGCTACCATAAGATGATCTTCTCGAGTTCCCACCAAAGAAACTTTTTCTTGTAGATTTTCCCGCACGCGCAGCTTTTCCAGCAGCTGAACGACTATAAGCACTTTTGTTTACAGATGTTGCTCTTTGAGAGAAGTTTTTGTTCCCCATTAAAGAGTTTGCTATCATATTTCCCATAAGTGAGCCAGCAGCTACGGCTAAAATTGTTCCACCAAGACCCATTCCACCGCCGCCTCCATTGTTGGCTTGTGTAGTCTCTGAAGTTCCATTTTGTACTTTTTGGTACTCTTGTTCAGCCATAGCTTTCATTTCAGCTTCATTCATAAAACGTTCAACTGTATTACCATTTATGTCTTTTTCGCGGATAATTGCGCGGTTTGGACCCTCTGTTGGCATCTCCTCAACAACTATGTATTTTCCATTAGTTTGTTGCTCTATAACTAAAAATCTATTTTGTTGTTGCTCTTGTTGTTGTGAACATCCATTTAAAACTGACATCATCATTACACCTGCTGAGCCTAGAGCTATACCACTTGATATTGAAGTTAAATGCTTCATTTAATTAAATCCTTTTTTTCTAAAATAATTATTTTTTGTAACTCATAATCGTAAAATGTAATCTTTTCCCGACCATCATAGTAAATATCACCAATAAAGGTATATTTATCATTTTTAAGAGTTGTATTTGTTTTCATAAGTAAAACTGAACCAACACTATGCCCTATACTTGGTATCAAAGATGATAAAGATAATAAGGCTAAGATAGAGATAATACTAAGGGATAGTTTTGTGTTGTTTACATAAGTAACCAAAAAACCAAGTATCCCTGAGAGAGTAAAAAATATAAATGCATTTTGATGATCAGCAAACAAAATGTTGTAGTAAACATCAATCTCATGAAATTTTATATAGTTAAATTCAATCCCTAAAAATAAAAAAAAGTCTAAAAAGAAGACAATACCGATACCAGTAAATAATGCTTGAAAAACCTTACTCATCTTAGCCTCTTTTTAGTTTTTTGATTTATCTTGATTAAACTTGATGATAAATTCTCATATAAAGAATTTTTATCTTCTATTATTATATCAGCTTTTTGCTCACAAAAAATTCTATTAAACTTTTCTTGTGATTTATTTGCTGATGTTGAGAAGGAGTATGATAAATCTCTTAGTAATTGAGAGTTTAGTGAGCTTTTAGCTACTCTAAAAGCTCTGTTTTTTACTATGAAGGTTGTTTTTTTTGAACGTCTTACTAAGTTTTTCATACTTGTAGGAATTCTGTTATTATTTTTTTGCAGTGATTTAAAACTATCATACACTTTTATGAAAGGTTTAGTTTGTTTTCTTGATTTTATATCATATAGTTTATTTGAACTTTGACTCAAAAAACCGACAGTAGTATCGGTTTGAGTTAATATAACTTTAGAATTTACTTTAGAAAGTCTTGAAGTGCTTTTGCATTTGACCATGAGTCATCTTTCATCTCTTCTAGGGCTAGTATTAGGGCTCTTGCAGCACTAAGTGTTGTAAAGTAAGGTATGCTTCTTTTTAGTACCTCTTGGCGAATCACAATTGCATCTTTTTTAGAAGTATTGTTATCAGAAGTGTTGATAGCCATATCAATTTCATCATTTTTCATACTGTCTTCTATATTTGGACGACCTTCTGAAATTTTAAGAACTACTTCACATGGGATTCCAGCTTTTTCTAAAATAGATTGAGTACCTTTTGTAGCTACTAGTTTAAAGCCATTTTTATGTAAGCCTTTACCAATCTCTGCTGCGTGCTCTTTATCTGTATCTACAAATGAAAGGAAACATGTCCCACCTGTTGGTATTTTATTTCCAGCAGATAGTTGAGCTTTTGCAAAAGAGATACCAAAGTTAGAACTTATCCCCATAACTTCACCAGTTGATTTCATTTCTGGTGAAAGAACTAAGTCAGCACCATAAAGTTTGTGGAAAGGAAAAACAGCTTCTTTTACTGAGATATGGTCTTTTAATTTAGGTTTTAGTAGTCCGTTTTCTTCATAAACAATGTTATATTTATCATAATATTTTAATGAACTTCTAAGTGTTTCACCAACCATTACACGAGTTGCAACTTTGGCTAGTGGCATACCAGTAGCTTTAGAAACAAAAGGTACGGTACGTGATGCACGAGGATTTACTTCTATAAGATAAATCTCATTTTTATAAATTGCATACTGAACATTCATAAGTCCAACAACGCCAAGTCCAAGAGCGATAGTTTGAGTTTGTGCTTCAACTTTTGCTATCATTTCGTCAGTCAAGTTTACTGGAGGAAGTGAACAAGCAGAGTCTCCAGAGTGGATTCCTGCTTCTTCAATATGTTGCATAACTGAACCGATATAAACATCAGTTCCATCACAAATAGCGTCAACATCAAGCTCAATAGCTTGGTCTAAAAACTTGTCAATTAAAACAGGAGCTTCATTTGAAACACTAATTGCAAGTTCCATGTATTGGTTTAACTCATCTTCACTATAAACTATTTTCATCCCACGACCACCAAGAACAAATGATGGACGAACAAGAACAGGATAACCAAGTTTGTTTGCGATTGGTGCAGCTTCCTCTTTTTTACGAGCTAGTCCATTTTCTGGTTGTTTTAGACCATGCTTATTTACAAAATTAGAAAACAGTTCTCTGTCTTCTGCAAGGTCAATTACAGCTGATGGAGTACCAGAGATATTTGCACCAATTTTTGTAAGTGCATCTGCAAGTTTTAGTGGAGTTTGACCACCAAAATGAACGATAATTCCATCTGGCTCTTCATTTTCAATAACTTCACGAACATGTTCGAAGTCAATAGGCTCAAAGTAAAGTACATCAGAAGTATCGTAATCAGTTGAAACAGTTTCAGGATTACAGTTGTACATAATACACTCAATATCCATCTCTTTTAAAGCAAAAGCTGCATGGACACAACAGTAATCAAACTCAATACCTTGACCGATACGGTTTGGTCCACCACCTAATATAAGCACTTTTCTTTTATCGCTTACACGCTTAGTAACATTTGGAAGTTTAGTTATGTTTGTAGTTGAGTAAAGATATGGAGTAAGTGCTTCAAACTCTGCGGCACAAGTGTCTACTTCATTAAACTCTAGCTCTACATGTAGAGCTTTTCTAGCTTTGTAAACTTCATCTTCACTTACTTCATGGTTTGAGTTTTTAGCGATTAGTTGAGATATGCGTTTGTCAGAAAAACCATCAACTTTTATGCGACGCATAAACTCTTCATCAAATAAAATTTTATCTGTAATAGATGCTTCAGCTTCTAACATCTCTTGCATTTGGTATAAAAACCAGTGATCAATTTGACATGTATCATACATCTCTTCAATGCTCATTCCGCGACGGAAACCTTCAGCTACATAAAGAATACGGTCAGCATTTGGACGACGAATCTCATGTCTTATAAACTCATCATCAGCATCTATCTCATCAAAGCCACAAAGACCAGTTTCTAGTGAACAAAGAGCTTTTTGAACAGACTCTTTAAAAGTACGACCAATAGCCATAACTTCACCAACTGATTTCAT
>CAZZAZ010000041.1:0-12823 GCA_964652355.1 uncultured Sulfurimonas sp.
TTTGAAAACCTAAAGGTTTGAAAATGGTAGTCACTCACCCGCGCTGCCGTTATGTTCACATTATCTAGAATATCTACATGAAATCTAAGGAGAATTAAAAATGTCTTATACTAAGATTTTAAATTACTTGTTGAAAAATACATTAAAAACTAAAAAACAAACACTAAGTGTTCCGTTTGATAAAAATATTACTAAACAAATTTTTTTAAATTATACAGATGCTGAATTATTTGATGAAGGAGAAAGTTGGTTTACAACAGTCTTGATAAAATACCTACTTGCTTAGTTTTATGGATGTGGTACTTTAAGAGTAGAGTTTAAACTCCAAGCAATGAGCAGCATAAATCCTAATACTAATTCTACGGGTATGTAGTTATATGTAGCAGTAAGATAAACAAGCCAAAGAAGTATAGCTCCTAGTGGTGTTGGTACTCCTGTGAAATATTTTGTTACTTCACCAGCGTCAGTATGGATGTTAAAGTGTATCAAGCGTCTAAGTCCAGATATAACATAATAGATGCTAATAATACCACTGAAACCGAGTAATATACCTGAAAGATGCGTTGAATAAATTGCTTGAAAAATTAAAAATACAGGTACAAGTACAAAGCTTAAAAAGTCAGCAAAACTATCTAGCTGAACCCCAAACTCATTTGAAAGTTTATATTTTCTAGCAATTTTTCCATCAAAAATATCAAAAGCTCCTCCAATCCATGCTAAAATTACGGCTAAGAAAAAATTGTTTTGTGTAATAAAATAAGTAGCTAGAAGCCCTGCTGTGATATTTACAAATGTGAAAAGATTTGCTAGATTGAAGTGAGAGTTTGGTGTAAAAAGAAATTTCATTAAATACCTTAAATAAGTTTTATAGATGTAATTATAGCAAAGCTATCATATAAAAAAGATATACTTATTGAAACTGATATGGGTTATCATTATTAAGAGATTTGTAAGTAAAATACTATTATAATTATAATAAAATTTATTAAGGACTTAAGTGAAAAATATTTTAAATATATGTATGATTTTAGTTGTCACTAATTTAACTGCAAAAGAAATTGAAGTTGAAACTCCGCAAGAGAGAACTAGGATTCACTCTGTTAAAAAAGTAATTGCTACGGGTGGTTTAAAAGAACAAAAAGATTTAAGTGTAACTGATAGTTTTAACAATATGTTTAAGAATGCTACTGTAACTGGTCAAATAAGATTTATGAATTCAGCTTATCATATAAAAAATGCTCAAGATATTTATGCTACAGCAATTGGTGGGCAGTTAGTGTATGAATTAGCTGAGTACAATGGTATCAGTGCTGGTGTAGGTTTTGTTACCTCTAAAGAGATAGGATTTTTATCTGGAAATGACTTAAAATATAATCCAGAGCTCTCTTCCTCTGAGGGACATTATACTGAGATGTCAAAAGCATTTATAAACTATAAATATAAAGATTTAAATATACGTGCTGGACGACAACTAATAGATACCCCTCTTGCAGATAGTGATGATATTAGAATGGTACCAAATACTTTTGAAGCATATATTTTGAATTATAAATTAAATAACTTTAATTTTATGGGTGGAAATTTACAACAATGGCATGGAACGGATGCCGGTTTAACAGACTGGTTAGATACTGGTAAAGATGGCACTTGGTTTGGTGGTATTACTTATTCTGATAATTTAATAAATGCAGCACTTTGGTATTATGATTTTTCTACTTCATTGGAATCTGGAGTGGGTGCAAATCAATCTATATATTTTGAATTTGGTTTAAATCATAAATTTAATGAAACTGTATTTGCTCATATTGATGTACAGTATCTAAATCAAAATGAAAGTAAAAATAGTGGAATTGAATCAAATATTTATGGTGCTTTCGCAGAAATTGTTGCTTTTGACTTAGGTTTCAATATAGCTTATAATAAGGCAAGTAAACAATCAAACAAAACAAGTTTTTCTGGTTATGGTGGAGGTACACTTTATACAAATATGGATAATATGATTTTAGATAATATAACAAATGATAGAGATGCTGAAGCTTATGTAGTTGGATTAAGCTATGAAATAAATAAGTATAAATTTTTATATGCTTATGCACATTTTTTAGGTAAAAGAGATTCTGCAAATATTAAAGAACATATAGTTGAACAAAATATGGGTGTAGAATACAACTTTAATAAAAATATAGCTCTATCTTTTTTGTATCTACTTGATGATAATCAAGAAAGTGTAACTAGTAGTTCAGGAATAAACGATCAAGATAATTTACGAATATTAATAACGTATAATTTTTAGTATAAGCGATATTTAATATGATATTTATTATCATTACGAAAATGTAAAATATAATTTGAAAGAATATTATGGCAAATAAAACTCTTATAGACTGTAAAAAGGCTTGTAAAGTAAAAGTATTAAAATTAAATGCAGATTCAGAATTAAAACAAAGATTTATGTCCTTTGGGATTATGAAAGAGGCAGAACTAGAAGTTTTAGAATATGCTCCTGCGAAAAGTACAATAGAAGTGAAGGTTGGAAAAATGCGTATAGCACTTCGTGCTAAAGAAGCTGAATTAATAGAGGTGCAAAAGATATGAGTTTAGAACCTAAAGTTTGTCCAATAACGGCAAATCATATTAAAATAGCCCTTGTTGGACAGCCAAATGTCGGTAAGAGTATGCTTATAAACTCAATCTCAAATGCAAATCTTCACGTAGGCAACTTTTCTGGTGTTACTGTTGAAAAGTCTGAAGTTTTATTTGACTATAAAGACTACCATTTTACAGTTGTTGACCTACCAGGTACTTATGCATTAAATGATTACTCAATAGAAGAGAAAGTTACAAGTACTTACTTAACTGGCGAAGATTACGATATGATAATAAATGTAGTTGATTCTACAAACTTACAAAAAAATTTACAACTAACAGCTGAGTTAATGAGCCTTGGTAAAAAGATAGTAATTGCTTTAAATATGACTGACGAGGCTGATAAAGAGGGTATGAAAATTGATGACAAATATATGTCTCAACTTTTAAATATACCATGCGTTAAAACATCTGCACAAACAAAACTTGGTATTGAAGAGATTATAAGTGCAGTAATTCAAGAATATGAAAAAACAGATGTTAAGCATAAACTTATTTTTAGTGAAAGTATAGAGGAAGAGATAGCTCAAATAGTATGGTATTTAGATAAACATCGGTATAAGAATGAAAACTCATATCGAAATATCGCTATAAATCTTTTAAAAAATGATAAAAAGACTTATGCTGATTTGCATGATGAACCTATCTGGACTGAGTTACAGCCAATATTAATAGAAGCATCGAAACATATAGAGTTGCATAATGATTGTGACGATATTAAAGAAGCTTTTGCCTTAGAGTATAACTCTTTTACAAAAGGTATAACTACTGAAATTTTAACACAACCAAAAATGGAAGTTAAAAAAACATTAACAGAGAAAATTGACAATGTCCTTATCCACCCAGTTCTTGGGATACCAATATTTTTATTTTTAATGTGGAGTTTGTTTCAGCTTACATTTGAGATAGGATCAGTACCTATGGAGTGGATAGACGCATTTTTTATCTGGTTTGGTGAAACTATAGGTGGAACAATTGCTAATGATGATATTCGTTCCTTTATTGTTGATGGAATAATATCTGGTGTTGGTGCAGTTGTTATGTTTGTACCAAATATTGTAATACTTTTTATAGGAATTGCTCTTTTAGAAGGTACCGGTTATATGTCAAGGGTTGCTTTTTTACTTGATGGATTTTTTCATAAATTTGGGCTTCATGGACAGTCCTTTATACCATTAGTAACTGGTTTTGGATGTTCTATCCCTGCATATATGTCAGCAAGAATACTTAAAAATGATAGAGATAGACTTTTAACTTTGTTTATTATTGGCTTTATGTCATGCGGGGCAAGACTTCCTGTTTATGTACTTTTTGCAGGAGCATTCTTTTCCGAAGCTATGGCTGGAAATATATTGTTCGCCATTTATATAACAGGTGCTATGATAGGTTTAATAGCTGCTAAAATTTTAAAATTAACTGCTTTTAAAGGTGTAGATGAACCTTTTGTTATGGAGATGCCAAAATATCGCCTACCATCTACTAAGCTTATTTGGCATACAGTTATGACAAAGACATGGATGTATTTAAAAAAGGCTGGTACTTTCATTGCTGCTGCATCAATGTTAGTATGGTTCTTGAGTAATTATCCACACAACTTAGATATTGAAAATGACATGAGTATAAATGACAATAAAAAAGCTGAACTACTACTAGAACAAAGTTATTTAGGAAGTATTGGTAAATTTTCAGAACCTATATTCGCACCACTTGGGTTTGATTGGAAGATGAGTGTCGCACTACAAACTGGTCTTGCTGCAAAAGAGGTTGTTGTTTCAACTCTTGGAGTATTATATTCGCTTGGTAGTGATGTAGATGAGTCAAATAGCTCTTTAAAAAGTATAATATCACAAAATATTCCCTTTGCTTCAGCAGTTGCTTTTATAGTTGTTATTATGATCTATTTGCCATGTTTAGCCGCTTCAGTTGTATTTACTCGTGAAGCTGGTGGTCTAAGATACTTTTTTTATCTTTTAGGGTTTACCTCAGTAGCTGCTTATTCTTTAGCTTTTTTAGCTTACAATGTAGCGTTATATCTTACATAATTGTTTAATATAAATTACTATAAATAATATAAGCATACAATAGTATACTTATATAATTAAATTTTATTTAAGGCTTCATGATGTCAAAGCTTTTAGTAGTTGAAAATGAGTTAGATAGAGCAAGAGAGTTCTTAGAACTTTTAAGTATGTACGATGAGTTTGATGTGGAAGTTGTTCATACTTATGAAAACGCAAAGGCTCTTTTAAAGCGATATCGTTATGAATTTGGTGTAGCAGATGTAGAACTAGATGATGCTCCAAATGGCGAGATAATACCACTTTTTAACAAGTATAATATATCTCCTCTTATTTATACAGATACGATTGATGAAGGCTTTCTAGAAACTTATGAGAGTTCATTTATCGTTGATTATGCTTTGAAATCACAAAGGGATAGTACTTACCTAATAATCAATAAGTTAAGACAACTGGTATTAAATAAACAAACAAAAATTTTAATCATAAGTAACTCTCAAACATATACACAATACCTAAAACAAAACCTTGCTATGCATAATTTTCAAATTATAATTGCTAAAAATTCGGCCGAGACTTTAGAAAAAATTAAACTACACCCTGAGTTAAATTTAATTATTACAGAGTATGACTTACCTTTTGTCAATGGTTTAGAGTTAGTAAAAAAAATTCGGAAGTTAAAAACAAAAAAAAAGTTAAAAATTTTAACTCTTACAAATAATCCTGAGTCTGAAATAACTTTATCATTCTTAAGTGAGGGAGCTGATGATTATTTAGTAAAACCATTTTCTAGAGCCGAGTTATATGAAAGTATATATAAAAATGTTCAAATTATTTAGTCTAATTAACTCTACATTAGTGCAGTTGCTGTAAAATGTGCTCATGAAAAAAATATTAATGATTGAAGATGACTTAGAACTAGCAGAGATATTGACAGAATATTTAGAACAGTTCGAGTTTGAGGTTATCACTGAAGATGACCCTTTTAAAGCTGTAAGTATATTAAAGTTAGAACCATTTGATTTAGTGATCTTAGACTTAACTCTCCCTGGTATGGATGGATTAGAGGTATGTGAAGCTATTCGTGAACGACAAGATATTCCTATCGTAATCTCTAGTGCAAGAAGTGATGTTACAGATAAGGTAAAAGCTCTTGAACTTGGAGCTGATGACTACCTTCCAAAACCATATGATCCTCGTGAACTTGAAGCTAGAATCCATTCGGTACTTCGTCGTTATGAAGCAAAAAGCCAAGAAAAACAAGAATCCAAATCTGATTTTAAATGTGACACATCATCTATGGTCATTACATATAAAAACAGAAATATTGATTTAACTAACGCAGAGTTTGGAATCCTTTCATATATGATTTCAAAACAAGGTTTAGTAGTATCTCGTGAAGATTTAATCCATAATGTAAATGCTATAAATGAAGACTCTTCAAACAAAAGTATAGATGTAATGGTTGGTAGAATTCGTAATAAACTTGGCGATAAATCATTAATAGAATCAGTCCGTGGTGTTGGCTATAAGCTATTGAAATAATTTGCGTAAACATGCCGTTCTCTTAACCGTACTCTTTGCACTTATAGTTACTTTAGTCTCTGTAAGTGTAGTATTCTGGGAATTTTTTAAACTAAATAAGCAACAATATATAAATCATATTTTTACAAAACATGCAATTATTACTCAGATATATAGGGAAAATGTACAAAGAAAAGCACCTACCATTATGCTTGAAGCTAACTTAGCTGTTTATAATTTTGTTGTGGAAAAAGATCTCAAAAAAGCAAAAAGAATAATAAAAAAAGCAAAACTTTTAAAGTCTGAAGAGTTTAAAAGTGTTAAAGAAGCAGTAAAACTTGGTATTCAAGGTTTATATACTCATAAAACTATCTCAGATTTGAAAATTAATATGCTTCAAAGGCATAAAAAAATATATTTTTATATACAAAGTTCTAAAGGCTCTATTTTAATTTTAGATGAAAAACTTAAACCATATACCTATTGGTCTTTGGCTTATGCTTATTTAACAATTATCGCGATTATTATATTCTCTTTTATCTTAATTTTACAAAGATTACGACCACTTATAAGACTCCGTAGAAAGATTGCTCAATATGGTAATGGAAATATGAATGTATCCTTTAGAGCAAAAGGGTGTGATGAGATAGCACTAGTATCAAATGAATTGGAAGCTACAAGAGGAAAAATTAATACTATTTTAGATTCTCGTACACTGTTTTTAAGAAATATTATGCATGAACTTAAAACACCTATTGCAAAAGGTACTATAGCGACACAAATGTTGAATACTCCAAAGCAAAAAGATAGATTTAGTTCTATTTTTGGTCGTCTTGAAAGTCTTGTAAATGAGTTTGCTCTTATTGAAGAGGTAACAAGTTTAGGAGATAAGACAGAGTTTAAAGAGTATAGGTTAGTAGATGTTATTGATGGTGCTATAGATATGGCTATGATAGAGAAGGAAAATATTAGTGTTGAAGTAGATGCTAGTGTTAAAATGATGGCAAATTATAGATTATATACTACTGCCATTAAAAATATGATAGATAATGGTATAAAATATTCACCAGATAAACATGTAAGAATTTTAATGATAGAAAATGAATTATGTTTTGAAAGTAGGGGGGAATGTTTAAAACATCCTCTTAAGTATTATATAGAACCATTTACAAAAGATAATCCATCTAAAAATAGTTTTGGGTTAGGTCTTTACTTAGTTGATTCTATATTAAAAGTACATGGTAAAGTTTTAGCACATGAGTATGATAATGGGGTAAATCGATTTATTTTTGCATAAGTTTTAAAGAGTAGAATAGTCGTTATGGATAATAACTTTAAAATTGCAGGTTTTATACTTTTTGCTATTTGTTTTTTTGCATTCGGTTGGTTAAGTCATAGCGCCTATGTACCTATACATAAAATTCATAAGTTAACTGTACTCGATAAAATAAAAAAAACAAAAACCCTAAATGTAGTCCTCCTCAATTCACCATCTACTTACTATATTGGTGCGACTTCTCCTAAAGGTTTTGAATATGATTTATTAAAGTCTTATGCAGACTTTATTAAAGTTGATCTAAATATTACAGCAGCAAATACAACAAAAGAAGCAATAGAATTAAGTAGAAATCCAAATATACATATCACATCTGCATCACTAGCTAAAACAAAAGAGAGAGAAAAATCTTTTAATTTTGGACCATCATATTTTGAAGTACAAGAACAAGTAGTCTGTTCAAGAAAAATGTTATGGGATGGAGTATTCCCAAAAGATGTAGAAGATTTGAGTGGTTTACGTATAATAGTTGGAGAAGATACCTCTTATAGTGAGAGTATTCGTTCTTTACAACAAGATGGTTTTGATATAAATGCAACATTCTCAACAGAATTTTCAACTGAAGAACTTTTAGAAAAAGTTGGTAAAAATGAGATAGATTGTACTATAGCTGACTCTAACATTTATGCATTAAACCAAAGATATTACCCAAATATAGTTTCGGCTTTTGCTATAAGTGGGAGAGAACAACTTGCATGGTTACTTAAAAGAAATTCTAAAGATTTAGAAGCAAGTATGTATGCTTGGCTAAATAGTTTTAATCAAAGTGGTGCAATGGCTAGACTTAAAGATCATTACTATAGTTTTGCTCTGTTTTTTGATTATTATAACACCAAGATGTTTTTTAAACGTATAAAATCAAGGTTACCGAAATATAAAAAATACTTTAAAAAATATGGAAGAAAATATGGTATTCCATGTTCTGTTTTGGCTGCTCAATCTTATCAAGAATCACATTGGAATCCAAAAGCTAAAAGTTTTACAGGTGTACGTGGACTTATGATGCTTACTAAAAGAACAGCTAAGCAACTTGGTGTTAAAAATAGGCTAGATCCTGAACAAAGCATAAAAGGTGGGGCTAGACATCTTAAACAGATGACAAAAAATGTAGATGAAAATGTTGTTGGGGAAGATAGACTTAAATTTGCTCTTGCAGCTTACAATGTTGGCATGGGTCATATAAAAGATGCCCAAAGTTTAGCTAAAAAACTAGGTTACAACCAATATACATGGTCAGACTTGAAAAAAGTATTACCTCTTCTATCGTATAAAAAACACTATAAACATTTAAAACATGGTTATGCTAGGGGACGTGAACCTGTCAAGTATGTAGATTCTATTTATGATTATAGAAACATACTTGAAAAATCAAATGAGGACTTGTACTCAAATAAGAAGTGATGGTATAGTTCTTAAAGAATATCTCCATCTTTACCTTGAGCTAAATCACTTAGGAATTTTTCCATATCGTATTTAGTTCTGTATTCCGGAGTCATAATATGTATAAGTACATCACCTAAGTCAATTACAACCCAGTCCCCACTCTCATCTACATTGTTAAAGTTTTCTTCTGGCTTAATACCATTTTTAAGGTGATCAAGTAAGGCAGTTGTATGTTTTACACCAAGTGATGAAGCTATGATTGCATAATCAACAAAGTAATTCTTTTCTCTTAAATCAAATACTTCAATAGCTTCTGCTTTGTTTTTATCTAGTACTTCAACTATTTTTTCTATTCTTTTTTGCAATGTTTCTCTCTTAATTTTAATTTTGTTTTCTTATCTGTGTTGATGAGATATTTTCATCAATATTTAGAGTTATATACTCTTTTGGTATTGTTATACCATTTCGCTTAGCTACTATAAATGTAACTAAATTTTGTAATTCATTATAATTTTTCCATTTTTGGAGTGAGCTTAAATTGTCAGCACCAATAACTAGATAAACTTTCTTGTAAATTTTTAAAAAATGATTTACAGTCTCTATGGATGGTACTTGTTTTTGTTTTTTAATCTCAAAATTTGAAATTTCAATATTTTTGAAATCACTAAACATATCTTTTACTAGACTAAGTCTTTCATTAGCAGATAGGAAAGATTCTGATTTAAAAGGATTTAAAAAAGCTGGTACGATGATAGTTTTATCAATATACTCAAGTTTTTCTAAGGCCTTTACAATAGCCTTATGTCCGATATGTGGTGGGTCAAAAGATCCACCAAAAAGTGCAATTGTATCCATAATTAAAGTGAATTATAGCTAAATTAAGGTAAAATTGCTTAAATTATTTTATAACAAGTATTAGGATTTATAAATGGCACTAAAAATAGCAATTAATGGATTTGGTAGAATCGGTCGTTGTGTGGCAAGAATTGCTGCTAAGAGAGATGATGTAGAGATTGTTGCAATTAACGATATGGCAAGTATGGATATGATGCTTTATCTACTAAAAAATGATTCTGTTCATGGAACTTTTGCGAGTGAAGTAAATCAAATTGATGATGAAAATATATCAATTGATGGTAGTAAGATTAGAGTTTTTTCTGATCGTGATCCTAAAAATCTTAAGTTTGCTGATTGTGGTGCTGATATGGTTCTAGAGTGTACGGGTGTATTCTTAACTCAAGAATCTGCTCAAGTTCATATTGACAATGGAGTAGAGAAAGTTCTTTTCTCAGCTCCTTCAAAAGATACAGCTACTGATACCTTTGTGATGGGCGTAAATGAAGAGTTATATGCTGGTCAAAAAATAGTTTCAAATGCCTCTTGTACTACAAACTGCCTCGGTCCAGTAGCTCGTGTACTTGATGATGCTTTTGGGATTGAAAAAGGTCTTATGACAACTATCCATTCATATACAAATGACCAAAATATTTTAGATGTTAAACACTCAAAAGATAAACGTCGTGCTCGTGCTGGAGCTATCAATATGATACCAACAACTACTGGTGCCGCAAAAGCGATTTCTCTTGTCATGCCTCAACTTAAAGGTAAACTTCATGGTCAGTCTGTTCGTGTCCCTACACCAGATGTATCTATGGTTGACTTAAATGTAGTTGTTAAAAAGCAAACTACAAAAGAGGAAGTTACTAAAGTTTTCAATGAAGCTGCGGATGGAAGACTTCAAGGTCTTTTACTAATGGACAAAGATATGAGAGTTTCTCAAGACTTCGTTGGTTGTGAGTATAGCTCAATTGTTGCTGAAGACTTAACACAAGTTATCGGTGGAGATATGGTGAAAATCATGGCTTGGTATGATAATGAGTGGGGTTATTCAATGCGTTTAGTTGATATGGCGCTTCATATATCAAAATAGAGGAAAAACTTGGAACTATTAAATATAAAAGAATTAGATTTATTTCAAAAAAAAGTTTTCATAAGATGTGATTTTAATGTACCGATGGATGAATTTGGAAATATCTCTGATGATAGACGTATCCGTTCAGCTGTTTCTACGATTAACTACTGTCTTGACCAAGATTGTGCAGTTATTTTAGCATCTCATTTAGGTCGTCCAAAAGGTAAAGTGAACGAAAAATATACACTAGCACCTGTTGCTAGAAGACTTCAACAACTACTTAAACGTCATGTTGAGTTAGCTTCAGATGTAGTAGGAGAAGATGCAATACAAAAAGCAAAAGATTTACCTCGTCATGAAGTACTTTTACTTGAAAATATTCGTTATGAAGCAGGTGAAACAGAAAATGATGAAGGGTTAAGTAAAAAACTTGCATCAATGGCAGAATTTTATATAAATGATGCATTCGGTGTATCTCATCGTGCTCACTCTTCAGTAGCCGGAATTACAGAATTTTTTGATACACAGCATAAAGCAGCTGGTTTTTTACTTCTTAAAGAGATTACCTTTTTTGCTAAACTTATAAACAATCCAACTCGTCCTTTCGCTGCTATTATCGGTGGTTCTAAGGTTTCTGGAAAGTTAGAAGCATTGATAAATTTACTTCCAAAAGTTGATAAGATTCTTATTGGTGGTGGTATGGCATTTACATTTTTAAAACAGATGGGTTACGATATTGGAGAATCTTTAGTAGAGGATGATTTACTAGAAGATGCACAGCATATTATGGATGAAGCTAAAAAACTTGGTGTAAAATTTTATCTTCCTGTTGATGTTGTAGCTGCTGAAAAGTTTGCTGCAGATTCTGTTAGTAAACTTACCTCTGCTCAAGAGATTCCAGATGGTTGGATGGGGCTTGATATTGGTCCTGCAACTGTAAGACTTTACCGTGAAGTTCTTTCAGATGTTCAAACTATTTTATGGAATGGTCCAATGGGTGTTTATGAGATGGATAAGTTTGCTCGCGGAAGTTCAAAAATGGCTCACTTTGTAGCTGACTCTTATGCAACAACAGTTGTAGGTGGTGGAGATACTGCTGACTTAGTTCAACGTGTAGGTGTAGATGAGGAGATAAGCTTTATCTCAACTGGTGGAGGTGCATCTCTTGAGCTACTAGAGGGTAAAGTTCTTCCTGGTGTGTTACCTTTAATAAAACAAGAGGCATAAACTATGATAATAGCAGCGAATTTAAAAACAAATTTTACAAGAAAAAAGACTTTAGAGTATTTGGGTGAAATAGAAAATTTTTTAACAAAAGAATCTAACACTCAAGAAGTTTTAGTTTTTCCTGCTGCATCTAGTTTAGTACCTCATGAAGGAAAAATTGTACTTGGTGCCCAAAATGCGTACCCGGCATATAATGGTGCGTATACTGGTGAAATAGCGCAGGAACATTTAGAAGAATTTGGTATAAAAACTATTTTAATTGGTCATAGTGAGCGTCGTCATATTTTTAATGAAACTCAAGTTGAACTTGTTAAAAAGTTTAACTACTATAAAGATTTAGGATATAAAATAGTTTACTGTGTAGGTGAACCAAAAGATGTAAGAGAAGCTGGACATGAATCTATGATGTCTTATATATCCCAGCAATATGAAGGGATAGATACCTTATACAAAAATTTAATAATTGCTTATGAACCAGTATGGGCGATAGGCACTGGACTTACTCCAACACTAGAAGATATAGTACTAATACATAAAGAGTTAAAAGAAAAATCACATGCTCCACTACTTTATGGTGGTAGTGTGAAAGTTACAAATGCTAAAGAGGTGTTAGAACTTGAAAATGTTGATGGTATTTTAGTTGGTAGTGCAGCTTTATATGCTGAACATTTTTGTACCATGTGTGAGTATGCACAAACAATAGAAAACTAAGGAGAATATTTATGATAATGAAGGGTAAAAAAGGTCTTATAGTTGGACTTGCAAATAATAAATCAA
>CAZZAZ010000042.1:0-12803 GCA_964652355.1 uncultured Sulfurimonas sp.
TGCGATGATACGAATAGATATGAGTGAGTATATGGAAAAACACGCAGTATCTCGTCTTGTTGGTGCAGCACCTGGTTATGTTGGTTATGAAGAGGGTGGACAACTTACTGAAGCCGTAAGACGTAAACCATATAGTGTTATTCTTTTTGATGAGGTAGAAAAAGCACATCCTGATGTTTTTAATATCTTACTTCAAGTTTTAGATGATGGTCGATTAACTGACAACAAAGGTGTAACAGTTGATTTTACAAACACGATTATAATTCTTACTTCAAATATAAAAGAAGAGGATATAAAATCAGCATTTAAACCTGAGTTTATTAACCGTTTAGATGATATTGTAAAGTTTAATTCACTTGGTCGTGAGCAAATTAAAGGTATTGTAGATATTTTCTTTGCTGAAATTGCGCAAAAAGTAAAATCACGTGATATAGAACTGTCTTTAAGTGAGAGTATGAAGAGCTACATAGCAGAGGCAGGCTTTGATGAACTTTATGGCGCTAGACCACTTAAACGTGCTTTATATGAGATAGTTGAAGATAGGTTAGCTGACCTAATCTTAGAAGGAAGTGTTGAGGAAGGCTCTAAGGTAGCTTTTGACTTTATAGATGATGAAGTAAAAGTAACTGTATCTTAGTTATAATTTTATTATGAAATATATTTTTACTTTTTTACTTTTTACTTATACACTTCTAGCTTGTACGGGTGACTGTTTAACTTGTCACCCTAAGCTTATTCCCACTATAAATGAAGATTTGAGGCATAAACCTATGCTTACTTGCATAAATTGTCACTCAGCGGAACCAAATGCTATGGCAGAGTGTGGTGATGATTGTTTTTCTTGTCATCCAATGTCTAAGATAAACAAAGCTAATGTTCGTGAGCATGATGTGATTCAAAAGTGTAGAGATTGTCATGTTGGAGAGAAAGAAAAGTTATTTGATATATCAACTAGCTTTGATCAGTCACATACAAATTCGTTAAAAGATTTTTTAATTAAATAGTTTAGTCAAGTATATAAGGTAGATGCTTTTTAATATCTTCAGGTTTACCAATATAATATCCTTGAGCATAATCAACATTTAACTTTTTAACAGTATCTAATATCTCTTTTGAAGATACAAACTCTGCAATTGTTTGTATATTTAACTTGCGTGCTAGACCAACAATAGTTTCAACCATGATTTGTGAGTGTTTGTCTCTATCAATATTTGAAATAAGTGATGCATCAATTTTAATATAATCAACCGGAAGATTTAAAATATGTGAGAAGTTAGAATACCCAGCTCCAAAATCATCAAGTGCTATTTTGATTCCGTATGAACGAACTTTTGTACAAAAGTCGTATACGACACGATAGTCTTTAAAATCCTCAGTTTCAAGTAATTCAATAGTTAGCAGGTTATTATGTTTAAACTCATCAAACATCTGATATAACATATCTAAAGTTTTTTCATTTTGAATATCGTCAATAGATATATTTAATGAGCAAGGTATAGAATATTGTGAAATTGTATAAAGAGTATTTATTACTACATATTTAGTGATTTTATAATATATTCTATTTTGTTTAGCAACGCTTATAAAGTTTACTGGTGGTATGATACTTCCATTATCTAGTTTCATTCTAACTAATGATTCATATTTGATGGGTAAGGAATCATCTTGAATTGGAGCAATTGGTTGAAAGTGAGATATTATATTATCTGTATCAAAAGCTCTAAGAAGTTTTTTATGGCACTCAATATCTTGTTTATGAGTTTTTTCTAATTCTCTATCTTCGTTAAAAATACCAAGTTGTATATTTTTTCTTTTAGCATCTTTAAGTGCCATATCTGCATATGCTAGCATCTTCTTTTTACCAGAGAAAGCTATCCCTGCAGTCATGATAAAGTTAAATGTTTTGTCTTCATGTATAAATATCTCTCTTTTGTATAGAGATAAAATATTTTCTATATTTTTTATAAATTCTGTATCAGTTGTTTTACTAGCATCTTTGATAGCAAAAACAAATTCATCTCCACCAATATGATAAATTAAAGTATTTTCTTCGTTAATTTGTTTATTTAAAAATTCAGCACTAAGTTTTATGGCAATGTTCCCTATCTCTTCACCATACACATCATTGAATTTTTGAAATTTATCTATATTTAGTAAAGCCATTTGTTTAAAATTATATTTGTATGAATCTTCTAAAAGTTGATTTCTATTTGCCATACCACTAATGAAATGGGTATATATTTTCTTATGTAATTCTTTAGTTTTTTTAGCTATCTCTTCTTCTAGATCATCATTATATTTTAGAAGTTGTTCTTGTAGTTTTTTTTGAATACTTTCTGCTTCTTCTGCCCTTTTTAATTCTCTTTGTGCCCGATTTTGTAGTTGAATGAGTTTATAAACTGCCGCTATAATTAAAATAAAAGACAAGATAAAAAGATACACAGTATTGTATTTAGTATTTTCATTTGATAATCTTAATTGTTCGATTTTATCATGTATCTTTATAGTTGAGATAGTTATTAGTGTATCAATATTTTGAGAGAACTTAATAGTAACTGCATTAAACCCAATCAAAGCATCAAGTATATCTTCTTTATTTTGGTTTTTAAAAGCATTTATCAATGATGATTGAACCATTTTATATGCAATCATTCGCCTTTGCATAATTGACATAGTTTCATCAAGTTCTTTCATATTTATTTTATCATTTTTAAAATTTTCTAACCTATTTACAAGTTTGTATAGATTGCTAAATGAGTTGTTTATGCTTGAGATAGCATTGGTATCATCTAAAACAATAGCGTGAAGTAAATCTGCTTGATTCATCTCTACATCATGGTTTAGTTTTTCACTAAGAGATGAAAATGTTAGATGAACTTTTTCAATATTATCAATCATATTGTTAGTTTCATCTATACTTTTTGTACTTAAATATAAAGATGTACTTAGAAGTAAAAAACTTATACCGAGTACAATATATAATTTAAGTTTAAAAGACATAATCTAATACTTCGCTGAGATGCTTATGTAGCTAATGGTTTGTCTACCATCTTTACTCTCTGGCTCCCCAAAGTGCCAACCACTGCCTGTATAACTTTCGTCTGTGTACATATAACCTATTTTTGTATTTAGATGTTGGTGAAATTGCCAGATTAGATAAGCTTCTCCTACATGCCCTCTAGTTGCAAGTTTATTGTAAACATCTTCTGCCCCTTGTGTAGCAGAGAACCAGTATTTACTACCGTAGTTGTATTCAGCACCAAAATCTAAAGTTGGAACAATAGGGTATCTAGCTCCTATATAAGCTGCATATCCATTATTATCAATCATTTCCCCTTGTGCATAATTAGCTTCAGAAAAACCAGCGTCTCCAGATGCAGTTAATCCAGCCTCTTTTTCTGCTTGTGTTGAAGATAAAATCTGGTAATCATCTTTTTTACCATTCCCATCAGGAATAGACATCGCAGTATGAGCAAATAATGTTAAACCTGTATCTGCAATATTTCTAACATCAAGTCCAAGTCCAAGAGTATAAATATTTCCTAGATTATGAGCATTATTTGCGTCTATATCTGGACCAAGAAATGGATGTGCCTTAAAGTCATTTAGCATATTTACACCAAACGACATAAGTGAATCACCTAGGGTATCTATCTTTGTATCAAAATAAAGACCAAAAACATTTGCATTGTCTATATTTTCTCTATTACATTGGTATGAGTAGCATCCAGCCTCCAGTGTATAACCTTTAGCTAATATAGCACGACCATAAGTGTTTTCTCCAAATTTTTGAGTTGCGATAACTCCGTAAGTGTTCATATCAAAAACAAGCGCTGGAAACATTGACTTTCTTTGAGTACTTTGAGCATATTGCATTGGAGTACCACCCGTTGTAGGTAATATACCAAATGAAAATGTAATATTTTCATTTGCATGGTAGTCAAAATAAGCACGATCTAAAGTTAAAACACTATTAGCAGAGTTTGATTTTATATCACGAGACAATATACATAATCTTTCATCTGATTGAGATGATTGAGTAAAAAGTAAACGACCGTTAAATTTTACTTTATCATCTAGTTGTGCTGTCATATTTAGACGAAATCTTAAGTATGTTGAAGGTTTAAACTCTTTAGAATACTCTTTTCTTCTATATTTTCCATTTATAGAAGCATCTTCATTGTTATAGATCAGTGTATCTTCATTTGAAATATCACCTAGTGTATAGTCCATTTGATCAAGGCGGATGTCCAATTCTGGTGAAAAGTTTATTCTATCTAAAATTGTTCTACGCTCTACATCATCTAAAATAGGGATAACATCTAGTAAATCATCAGAGTTGTTTTGAACATTCCTTTCTAATATAGCGATATCAACCTTTGGAACTTTTTTAGTAATATCACTGCTATTTTGTAAAACCATCTCCTCTAGTTTTTTTATACGTTCTTTTAAAAATTTTATCTCTTGAAGCATAGTTACAGAGGAGGCGCTAAGTAGTAAAGGTAGTGTTAATAATAGTAGCTTTTTCATTTATAATCCTGGTACTACTGGTTGATCTGAATCAGCAGCATGCTTAATTAAATATTTTTTTAAATTATCAATTTCAATGGTTGTAAGTGTATTTATTTTGTATTTTTTCATTCGTCTTTGAGAAGAGAAAACTCTTTCCCATTGAATTATAGCTTTAGTACCAGCTACTAAGCTAAGCTCTTTAGCTAGTTTTTCAGCGCTGTTAGCAAATAAGATATTTATAAGGAGAAAAATAGCAATAAAATAACGCATTTGACTCCTTATACATTTCTTTATGTACATTGTATATGTATTTTCATTAATAATATATTAAGAATCAAGTATTTTTTAGCTTAACCACCCTTTAAGTAATCTTTATGTATTATTTCGAACTTAATTTTAAATAAGGATATGTCTATGAAAAGAACATACCAACCCCATAACACACCAAGAAAAAGAACTCATGGTTTTAGAGCTAGAATGGCTACTAAAAATGGTCGTAATGTACTTAACCGTCGTCGTGCAAAAGGTCGTAAAAAATTGACTGTATAGGCGGTTTTTCAACGCTGAAACAACACAAAGAGTTTCAGTATATATACAAAAAGGGAAAGAACTCGCACTCTGATAGTGTAGTTCTTTTTTTCTTTCCTCAAAAAAACACTCAAAAAGTCGGATTTACTGCAACAAAAAAACTAGGCAATGCCGTAGTTAGAAATCGTGCAAAAAGAAAATTACGCGCAATTTTTCGTGAATATTCATCAAAGATTCAAGATGGCTCTTATGTATTTGTAGCAAAATCATCTCTTTATAATGCAAGTTATGAAAAACTTCAACAAGATTTTACAAAAATTCTTCGTAAATCAAAAGTTTTACAAGATGTTTAGAAAACTTTTACTGAAACTTTTATGGTTATATCAGAAGTTTTTTACCCTTATAGGCTTTGGATCATGTAGATATTACCCATCTTGTAGTGAATATGCCAGGTTAAATTTCGAATATAATCCACTTTTAACTGCTTTTTATAACACTTCTACTAGAATACTACGTTGTAATCAATTGTTTGACGGTGGGATAGAGTATCCATTACTAAAAAAACTATATTGTAAGCCTGCTGACTTAAACATTGATTCTATAAAATATTGGTTGGTTCCAAATAAAAAAGGCCAATTTTACATAATAAAAAATTTTTCATATAAAGGGTAAATGTGTTAGACAAAATGACATCTAATCAAAGATTACTAGTAGCAGTTGTGTTATCAGTAGTTTTTTTCGTAGTATATACTGCAATTTTTCCACAAGAACAACCAGAGGCGGCAACAAATGCCACAACAACTAAAAATGTAACTACTCCAGTAGTTTCAAATGCACAAGAACATACAAGTAGAACTCAAAATATCGCAGATGCAGCAGTTATGGCTGGGCATGAAATTTCACCACAGGACAATGCAGTTGCAAATGACTTAAATACTTTAGTTACAGTTACTAACAAAAACTTTATTTTAAAGATGGATACACTTGGTCGTATCTCTTCAAAAGAACTTTTAGAAGCTAAGTTTAACTCAAAAGAAGATGCTCATGCTCAGATGATTTCACCTGATGGAACTAAGCCACTTTTTCTTAGATTTTTAGATATAAACCTTAATGCAGAGGCTATGAAGACTGCTTATACTTCAGATGTTTCAAATGTAGAGTTAACTGATAGTGCACAAAAAATTACTTTGACACAAAAACTTTCAAGTATTACTATAACAAAAGAGATCACTTTTTATGCAGATGGTCATTACGATGCTAAAGTTTCACTTAGTGATGATAAAAGGTACTTTATTTATGTTGGACAAAGACCTAAAGTAAATGAAACTGAACAAATGATGGCAGCAGTTGGTGCTTTAGTTTATTCTAACGAAGAGCTTCTAACAATGATAGAAGATGGTGATGCAGAGGGTAGAAAAACTTTTAGTAACATCGCTTTAGTTGCTGCATTTGATCAGTATAATGCAACGATTATGTATGGCTTTTCTCCAGATACAAATGTTATCATTGAAAGAGATAGAGATGATAATCCTATAGCTTATTTTGATGCATTACAAAATATGGCTTTTTCTGGTTATATTGGACCAAAAGAGTATAAGACATTAAAATCTATAAAACCTGTTTTGACTCATACTATTGAGTATGGATGGTTTACTTTTGCCTCAGCACCATTATTTTCTTTACTTCAATGGCTACATGATCTTTTTGGAAACTGGGGTTGGGCTATTATCGCTCTTACCGCATTAATCCGTGCTGTATTATACCCTCTTACATACAAGGGTATGGTGTCTATGCAGAAGATGAAAAATATTTCACCTCAAGTTAAAGAGGTTCAAAAGAAATATAAAGGCGATCCACAACGTATGAATGCGGCTGTTATGGATCTATATAAGAAACATGGTGCTAATCCTCTTGGTGGATGTCTTCCAATGTTACTTCAAATTCCTGTATTTTTTGCGATTTATCGTGTACTTTTAAATGCTGTTGAACTTCAAGGTGCTCCTTGGATGCTATGGATAAATGATCTTTCACGTATGGATCCTACATATGTACTTCCTGTTTTAATGGGTGCTTCAATGTATTATCAACAACGTCTTACTCCAAGTAATTTTACTGATCCTATGCAAGAAAAAGTATTTAAATTTTTACCAATTATTTTTACATTTTTCTTCATAACTTTCCCTTCAGGTTTAGTTCTTTACTGGTTTATAAATAATCTTTTCTCAATAGCACAACAGTTTGTTGTAAATGCACAGTTTAAAAATGCTAAAGATGCAGAGATAGTTGTTAATGATCATGCTCATAAGATGGAGCATAAAGAGATAGAAAAGAAAAAATTAGAAGAAAAACGTTCAAAAAAATCGGAGAAAAAAGATGACTAAGATAGAAGCTCCTTCTTTAGAACAAGCTTACAGAGATGCAACAGTAGCTCTTGAGTGTTCTATAACTGAGTTAAACATAGAGGTTATTCAAGCGTCAAGTAATGGCTTTTTAGGCTTATTTAAAAAGCCAGCTATTATTATAGTAACTAAAAAAATATCTGAAGTACAAGTAAGTGAAACTAAAGTTAGTGAACCTAAAAAAGTTTCAGAGCCTAAAAAATCTGAAAAACTTAGTTCTGAAGCTAAAAAAAGCAAACTTAATAAAACAAAAAATAAAATTGTAAAAGAAACAACAGAAGCTAAAGATAAAAAAACTAAGCATAATATGTTGAATGATACAATAATGCCTCAGTCTTTTGTAAGCACTCAAGATGATGAAGATTATGATATGAGTGATATAAACTTTACAGCTGATTATGAAGAAGATGAAGAAGAAGTTTCAACTCAAGAAAAATTTGTTCCAAGTCAAGATTTAAATAAAATTGCAGAAGAAGTATCTCTTGATATAAATAAACTTTTTAACTTAACATGTTTTGAGATTGATTCAGTAGATGTAAGCGTATATGATGAAAATACTTTACTTGTAGAGTTTAAAGGTAAAGATGCTGCTTTATTAATTGGTAAGGAGGGTTATAGATATAAAGCCCTTTCATATATGATTTTTAACTGGATAAACACTAAGTATCAACTACAACTTCGTTTAGAAATAGCAGAATTTTTGAAAAATCAAGAAGAATCAGTCGCAAGATATCTTGAAGGTGTTTATGAAAATGTTGACCGTGATGGAAGATGCCAAACTAAAATTTTAGATGGTGTACTTATACAGATAGCACTTCGCTCACTAAGAGAAAAATATACAGATAAGTATGTAGCAATTCGTTCAACTCGCGATGGTCTAAAATATATAATCATAAACGATTACCACTCTAACTAAGTTATGAATACAAACGATACAGATACTATTGCGGCAATTGCTACTGCAAATGGTATCGGCTCAATAGCAATCATCCGAATAAGTGGTGAAAATGCTCTTTCTATCGCCAAAAAACTCTCTAAACGAAATGATTTTACTCCTAGGTATTCTCACTTAAGTGATATATATAATTCAAACAATGAGCTAATAGATGAATCAATCTGTATATTTTTTAAAGCCCCATACTCTTTTACTGCTGAAGATGTTGTAGAGATTCAATGTCATGGTGGTTTTATTGTTGCTCAATCTATACTAAAAGCTACACTCGAAGCAGGGGCACGTTTAGCAACTGCTGGTGAATTTTCTAAACGTGCATTTTTTAATGGTCGAATTGACTTGAGTGAAGCAGAAGCCATCGCTCAACTTATAGAAGCAAAAAGTGAAGATGCAGCAAAAATTTTAGCACAACAAATGAAAGGCTCACTTAAAGAGTACATAGAAAAAGTTCGTGATGAAATTATCCATATTTTAGCTTATTCTGAAGTAACCATAGACTATGCAGAAGAAGATTTACCACAAGATTTAATAGAGCAGATGCAAGAAAAGCTAGATGATTTGAAAAAATCCTTAAAATCTACTATTATTGCTTCAAAATCTCGTGAAGGACTTATGCAAGGTTTTAAAGTTTCCATAGTTGGAAAACCAAATGTTGGTAAATCTTCACTTTTAAATGCACTTTTAAATTATAATCGTGCTATCGTTTCAGCTATTGCGGGAACTACTCGTGATACCATTGAAGAACAAGTGAAAATCGGAACACATCTTATCCGTATAGTTGATACAGCAGGGATTAGAGAAGCACACGATGAGATAGAACGCATAGGAATTCAAAGAAGTTTAGAAGCTATAGAAGAAAGTGACATCGTAGTAGCTGTTTTTGATAATTCAAGGGATAGAGACTCTGAAGATGAACAAATACTTTCTCTTTTACAGTCTAATGCAAACAATAAAAAAGTAATATATATAAAAAATAAATCTGATTTAAATTCTAAATTTAATGGTAAAAATATAGATTTTGATATGGAGTTAAACTCTAAAGATAATGTAGACCCTTTGATAGAGAGTTTAAAAAATATTATGGATACAACAAACTCTTCAGATGAGATAATGTTGATCTCTCAAAGACAGATACAAGCAGTTGAAAATACAATGAAAAATATAGATGAAGCTTTTTCTCCACTTGAGACTCAAGAGTTAGAAATATTCTCTTTGCATTTAAATGAAGCGGTGAAAGAGATGGCAAGTATAACAAGACCATTTGAAAATGATGAGATGCTAGATAAAATGTTTGGAAGTTTTTGTCTTGGCAAATAAATATCTTAGTATAGACTTAGGGCTAAAACGCATAGGACTTGCATACTCCGCTTATAAGGAGATTGTTACACCATTACAGTCTATCATTCGTAAAAATCGTAATCAAGCCTCTGATGAAGTTAAAAAGGTTATAAAAGAGTGGGAAATCGATACTGTTATAGTTGGAGTCCCTCTTGGTGGAAGTAGTGAAGATGAGATGAAGAGACGAATAGCCCATTTTATGAACTTAGTTGATTTTGGTGGAGAAGTATATTATCAAGATGAAGCTGGAAGCTCTAAAGAAGCAGAAGCTTTAATAAAGGGTGAAATGAAACACATTCGTGATGGTCGAATTGATTCTATCTCAGCTATGATAATCTTGCAGAGATATTTGTATGCAAATAAGATAAAATAAAAGGAAAATATTTTTATGTTCAAAAATAGTATAGTTATAAGAATTGTATTTTTGTTGTTGCTTGTAACGCAGATCACTTATGCATGTGGTGTATATACATGTGAAGTTCCTATCGCAGATATTTATGTAAATGTAGATGCTAAACAAACGAAAACCTCTTTTTCTATCACTTGGAAGTTTAAAGAAAAACTACTTCATGAGCATGATAAAAATAAAAATAACAAATTTGATAAAGATGAGCTTCAAGAGATCGAAGATGAGTATATCAATCATCTTGAAAAGAGTAATTTTATTACAGAGATAGTTTATGTTAAAAAAGGTCAAAGAGTAAAAAAAAGTTTAATAGAAACTATAAATCTAAGAGACTCAAAGTTAAGTGTTTCAGGCTTAAATGTAAAATATACTTATGAATTTGATACAAATTTTATTCTAGAAAAAAACCATAGATTATTTATTCGCTTTTTAGACCCTACGGAAAAAGTATATGTAGAGTTAAAAGATATAGTAGTTGATAACTATAATGGCGAAAAAGTTATTGCTGCTCAAAAAATTCGAGCAAATATTTATTTTTATGAGTATAAGAAAAAGTATAAAAGTTTAAAAGATGCTATTTTAGTTAAATAGTATATAGCTTAACAAATATTTTTTCTAAACCCAACTCTTAAAACAAGTAAAATTATTTCATCATTTTCGACTCTAAATAATACTCTTATTTTTTTAGCTACACTAAATCTATACTGAGATTTAAATTCACTACCTTTTAATTCTCTTACTTTTTTGGATTCTTTTAAAATATCAAAATTATCAGCTAAATAGTGTAGTTTTTTAACTATAAGAGCTCTATCTGGTGGAGAAAAACTTTTTAAATCTTTAACTGATTTTTCAGAATATTTTATATTCAAATTTCTATACCAAGTTCTTCGTAAACCTCTTTAGCGTCATAAACTTTCATATTTCCATCTTTAATCTCTTTTGTAACACTGTCTGCTACAACTGAATCTGTATAATCAAAGTAAAAATCAAGCGCATTCTCTACCACCTCTTTTTGAGATTTATGTAAGGCAGATGCAACTACCTCTAGTTCTTTTGCAATAGATTCATCAAGAGAAAATAGTTTTTTAATTGTAGCCATAAATTAATCCTTAAGATAAGTATATATAATTATATATCTATTTGTATATATTCTCAATAGTGATTAGAATCTATTTACCCATGATAAAAAGATTACAACTCTCATGAGTAGCTTCAATGAAGCGCTCTTTTAGTTCCCTATCAAATGTCATCATATATATATCAGAGTTTTCTAGTTTCATACTTTTAAACTGTTCTAGCAATACATCATCAGCTACATTTTTTCCATGGTCACATTTGGTAAAATTAAAAGAGTTTAAACTCTTCCCATAGTCGTATAGATTAGCTTCCCACTCTTTTTTAAACAAGTAAAGTGAGTCCGGATTGGCTGCTAAATAAATGTTTTCATCCTCTATATTAAAAGGTTCTATTAAATCAGAGAAGATAGAAGAGATACTTGAAAAATTTTCAATATCCCAAAACATGTAGCTTTTTTGAGTTTTAGATTTTTGTTTTTTATTTACTAGTTTTACACGTTTACTTATGTTGAAGTTTACATGAGCATGGTCATTGATAAACAAAATAGAGTTTTTTAGTTTTTGAGCATCATCTGTTTTAAAGTTTAAGATATTACCTAACTCTATATAAAAATCTAAATTTTCCAACTCATCTAAACATGCACCTTTTTGATACTTTTGTAAACTTTTTTGTTTATTCGGTGAAAATACTAAATTTATGCTCATTTTTTCATGATTTGCGTAAGCCTGCTTTACTCTAAAAAATACATCTTTGGCATATTTGTTATCTGGTATTTCAATGTTTCCACGGAACTTATACTCTATACTTATCTTAGTCATTAAAGTCCAAAAAACTTAGCAGCATCTTCTTCGTCATCTGTTAAGCTATCTCGAGTAAAGTCCTCATCGTTTGCTATCTTATATTTTATTTTTTCTTTACAATAATCAAATAATAGATCTTTTGCTTGAGCTTCATTTGTGATAAAACCAAAACCAGAGAACTGATAAGGCTCTTCTTGCTCTATACAAAGTGTAATACCTTCAACTTTTTCTTCTAAAACTTCAACTAACTCTCTATATAAAAAATTAAATTCAGTTGCATGCCAACCAATATCCTCAAGACTTTTTATAGCAAACTCTCCAACACCATCAGCAGTCGTATCATCATAAGTAGCAAGTGGAGTGTTGAAAGCAATTATTTCTTGCCAATTTCCAAAGGCTTTGATAAGTACGCGCTCCTCTGCAACTACTATTTGGTATTTTGAACCAAAGGCATCTTCTAGTTTTGAACTTTTATCAGCAACCCCAGCAAATATCAGGATATCTTTACTTGTATAAGGTGGTTTGATTATTTCACCATATATATTGATACCAAATTCATTTCCTGAATCTATAATATTTTTCAGTTCGCTTGTCTTTGCCGTAATAATTTCATTAAATAGATTAAATTTTTTCATAATTTTCCTTCTTTTTATATGACATTATAAAAGTTTTTGCTTAACTTAGATATAATGCCACAAATTTTCTAGGCTCTTAAGCCTATATTTATACAAGGAATAACAATGGCATTAAATGTTTATTATGACAAAGACACTAGTTTAGACCTAATCAAA
>CAZZAZ010000043.1:0-12788 GCA_964652355.1 uncultured Sulfurimonas sp.
CCCAAACCAGGTACTCTAACCATACTGAGCTACACCCCGACCTATTACAAAAACCAACAAGTAGCTGATTAATGAGGCGAAATTATAGTCAATTACTTCTTAAATGTCAATGAATTCATACAAATCTTTTATATATTTATTTTTTTAAGTATAATTACCTCTAATTAAAGGGATTATTACTTATGAAAATAGCTAGATTTAGTAGGATTGGATTTATTTTAGCCGCTGCAGGTAGTGCTGTTGGTCTCGGAAATATCTGGAAATTTCCATATATAACTGGTGAATATGGTGGCGGTGCTTTTGTACTAGTTTATCTTATCACTGTACTACTTATTGGCTTTTCAATAATGATAGCTGAGATGCTAATTGGTTATTTAGGACGTAAAGATGGTGTAACATCTTTTGAAAACTTAGCTCCCAAAAATAAACACTTATGGAAATACGGTGGATTTCAAGGCTTAGCTGGTCTTTTTATTATGATATTTTATTCAGTTGTTATTGGATGGATATTTAACTATATTGTAACTTCTTTAACTTCTCTTCCTGCAACTGTAAGCGAAGCAGAAACTATATTTAACACAATGCTTCATACAGATATAATGACTCAACTTTTTTACCATACTTTAGCCTTTATATGGATTACCTATGTTTTAACAAAAGGTATCAAGGGTGGAATTGAAAAGATGAACATGGTGTTGATGCCAACTTTAATGATTATACTTTTAGGTATGTTTACCTATGCCACTACTCTTGATACATTTGGCCAAGCCGTTGACTTTATGTTTACACCTGATTGGTCAAAAATAGATTCCAACGCATTTGTAACAGCAGTTGGACATGCATTTTTTACACTATCACTTGGTATGGGTGCGATTATGACTTACTCTGCTTCTATGGAGAAAAACTCTAATCTTGTTAGAAATGCTTTTTGGGTTGTATTTTTAGACACAAGTATAGCTATTGTTGCTGGCTTAATGCTTTTTACATTTCTTTATCAGTATGGTTCAGGTCCAGCAAAAGGTCCAGGATTAGTTTTCATATCCCTACCTGCTGCTTTTTATGAGATGGGAATTTTGGGTAACTTTTTTGCAGTTATTTTTTTCATTGCTCTAGCATTTGCAGGACTTACATCATCCGTATCGTTAGTTGAGCCTATGGTACAGTACTTTATGGATAGATTCTCTTGGAGTAGATTAGGATCATCTATATCTATGGGTTTATTTTTTTACCTAGTCGGTATTGTAGCCCTACTCTCTAACATAGATGGCTACAAAGAGGCATTAACATGGGGAGACAAAAATTTCTTTGATTGGGTAGATCACATTACTGCAGCGATAATGCTTCCTCTTGGTGGCTTAATTATGGCAATATTCGTTGGTTTTATTATAGAAAAACAAAGAATTGAATCTATTATGAAACCTCAACTTGGTTTTGCTTTTGAAGCTTGGTATTTTTCACTTCGCTATATTACACCTGTCGCAATGTTTGTAGTTATGCTTTCACTTATGGGAATCCTTTAATGTATACGACAACTAATAAATGCAAAAATTTACTTCTTAAAGCAAATATAGATACTGACTCTAAAATTGATTTTGATGTCAATGGTAAAATACACTCTATGACATTTGAAGAGATCATAGATATATATATGAAAGCTTCGGAAGAATCTCGAGAGATTTTTATATTAGCTTTAGAAAAAGCCCTCAATGCAAAAGACTTAGGGGTTGAAAGCTTTTTTGAAAATATGGGACAACTACTACTTATGACTCATCTTTCAAAAAATCTAGAAGTTTAAGATAAATCAATAACAATATTGGTTACAATTCATTGTTATGAATAATAAATATAAGTACACACTAGTATATAGTACCTTCTTAATATCTATATATCTCATATTTTCTCTTATTGACTCATGGCATATAAAAAATAAAAACATGCAAAAAGAGATGCTTTTACAAGAAGCTACAACTCTCTACAATGATCATATGAACACGCGAAAATGGAACTCCATGTATGGTGGAGTATATATAGAACCACTTGAAGGACAAGAACCAAACCCTTACTTAAAAAATTCTGTACTTAAAGTAAATAATTCTCTTACTCTTTTTAAAATAAATCCAGCTCTAATGTCTCGTCAACTTTCCAAACTATCTAACTCAAAAAATTATAAGATAGATATTAGAGGATTAAATCCTATAAACCCAAATAACAAACCAAGTGATTTTGATATTAGAGCTATAAAAAGCTTTAAAGACAAAAATGCAACACAGTATTACGAAATAAATAAAGAAACTCTTGAATTTATTGGTGCTATGCAAACAATAGAATCGTGCATAAAATGCCATATAAATCAAGATTACAAGGTTGGTACAGTAAGTGGTGGTATACATATAAGCTTAAATAGTAGTAAATACCATAAAATCATTACCTCTATTGGTGAAAAAGTAATTTTAGCAAAAGTAATTATATTTTTATTTTTATTTGTCATCACTTTATTGATAAGACAGCAGCTGAAAAATTATGAAGAGTTATCTAGCGAAGCAAAGTCAACAAAAAAGCTCTTGCAAAGTATATTAGATGCGGATAAAAGCTTTTTATTTGTTTCAGATGGGAAAGATATTATTTTTGCAAATAAAACTATACTCGATTTTGCTGGTTTCTCTTCTTTAGAAGATTTTAAAAATGAGCATAAACATATATCAGATAAATTTGAAGAGATAGACGATGAAAATTTTTTAAGATCAGAGATAGATGGTATACACTGGATTCAGTATTTAATACAAGAACAAGATAATAAAGAACTAAAAGTTTTAACAAAAAAAGATGGAAAAAATATTTATTTCAGGCCACATGCTAAAGAGATTAAAGTTGATAAAAAGACTCTATACCTTATTACATTTGACAACATAACGCATGAATATAAAACTATTCAAGAACTAGAGACACAGGCATTAACAGATCCTCTTACTGGTCTATTTAACAGAAGAAAATTAGATGATGTTTTGGAAAAAGAGATGATACTTTCTTGTGATACTAGGACACCATTATCAATAATTTTTTTAGATATAGATCATTTTAAAATTGTTAATGATACACTTGGTCATGATGTTGGGGATATAGTACTCCAAGAGTTATCAAAAATCATCTTAGATACTACCCGTAGTGGCGACTTTGTTGCTCGGTGGGGTGGTGAAGAGTTTATGATAGCTTTACAATCAACTAATACTAATTCTGCTTCAAAAATTGCTGAAAAATTAAGAGTTAAAGTCCAAGATTATAATTTTACTGATGCTGGTAAAATAACAATTTCACTAGGGGTAACACAACTAAAAGAAAATGAGAAAAAAGATACTTTTACAAAAAGAGTTGATGAGGCTTTATATGAAGCGAAAAATTCTGGTAGAAATAAAGTAGTAGTTAAATAAAAGCTAAAAAGCTTTTATTTAAAACTGAATTAGTCCATCAACTGGTGAAGATGCAGTTGCATAAGGTTTTTTAGGAATCCTTCCTGCAAGGTAAGACATACGACCTGCACGAACAGCATGTTTCATTGCTTCTGCCATTATCATTGGATTTGATGCTTGAGCTATTGCTGTGTTAGTTAAAACACCTTCTGCACCCAACTCCATTGCATAAGCTGCATCAGATGCACAACCTATCCCAGCATCTACTATCACAGGTACAGATACAGCTTCGCGGATGAAAACAATATTATAAGGATTTTGAATCCCTAAACCTGAACCAATAGGAGCAGCAAGAGGCATAATAGCATGAGAACCTGCATCTTCTAAACGTTTTGCCATGATTGGATCATCAGAAGTGTAAGACATGATTGTAAAACCATCTTTTGCTAAAATTTCACAAGCTTTTATAGTCTCTAATACATCAGGGTAAAGAGTTTTTTTAGTATCACCAATTACTTCTAGCTTGATTAAATCAATCCCAGTAGCTTCACGCATAAGTCTAAATGTAGTTATTGCTTCCTCAGCAGTTACGCATCCCGCCGAGTTTGGTAAAAACTTTACATTTGTCCCTGCAAAAGTATCACGAAGATTCTCTTTATCTGGATCTGTAATATTTAGTCTTCTAACCGCAACAGTAATTAGTTCACTTCCACTAGCAAGAGTCGCTTCTTTTGTAGTCTCAAAAGAGTCATATTTTCCGCTTCCAACAATTAGTCTTGAACCAAGTTCATATTTTCCGATTTTTAGTATATTATCCATGTAAATTATTCCTATAATTTTTTAATTATTGATTTATAACATAAGCTATCTTATAATTTCCCAATTCCTTGAATTAAATCATCTGGTGTAAGTGAAAAATCAGCACCTTTGTAGCTAAGTGCTAGTTTTGTATGTGCAAGTGAAGCATTGATAGCAGAATCTAAAGTTTTATAATCTTGTGCTAAAAGTGCACCAATCAACCCACTTAATACATCTCCACTACCACCTTTTGCAAGTGCTGAAATACCATGAGGATTTACAAAAAATTTATTATTTTGTCCAATAATAACATTTGCACCTTTTAGAAGAAGTGTTACATTTTTAAACTTTTCACAAAATAATTCTACATACTTAAAGCGATTTTTTTGTAACTTATCTACAGTTATATCTGTAATATCTAAAATTCTTAAAAGTGCTACAAACTCTTTAGGATGCGGAGTTATTACAACATTTTTTCTTTTTAATATTTGTAAAATCATATCATTGTGAAACACATCTGCGTCAGCTATTAAAGGAAGTGAATTATCTAAAAAATTTCCAAGTTCTATCTCGTTGAACTCATTTACAAGACCCATACCCAAGGCTAAAGCTGTTGCATTTTTTGGAACTTTTGGCGCAAACATTATGGAGTGTGGGAGATGGCTTTCTCTATATCCAACTAGTGTTACAAGTCCTGAACCAAACTTTAAAGCGCTAATTGCAGACATTATACTAGCCCCACTTTTATCGCCCAAAGCAATAGCTAGGTGACCAAAACTCCCCTTATGTGTATCTTTTTTATTACGAAACGGAAGTTCTAAATCATCTAAATCAAGCAACTTCCAGTTACTTTCTTTTTCATAAACTTCTCTTGATAATCCTAAATCAACAACTTCTATTTTACCAACAATATCTTTCACCGAGTCTAAATACATAGATTTTTTTAGCGCACCCATAGTAAAAGTTAAATCTGCTACAAACTCAAAAGCAGAAGGTACATCACAGGCAATTTTAAAAGCTTTAACAGAGTTCATTTTTTTGATGACTTTTTTTATTTCTACATCTATTTCACCACTAAAACCAGTTCCAAGTATCGCATCCACTAAAACATCACAATCTTTTATCTTAGAATATTCATCAATATGGAGTTTTTTAACTCGTTTATCTTGGATAATTGCCATTTTTGATTTTGGCTTTTTTGCATAGTATATTGATACATCATAATCTTTATGAAGTTGTCTTGCAGTTACAAATCCATCTGCGCCATTATTTCCACTTCCACAGACTATAATGATTTTAGAATTTTTAATAAAATTTTTACGAATATATGATGAAATTCCAAGAGCTGCATGCTCCATCAAAATATCTTCATTAAGTCCAAATTCATCGTAACTACGCTTGTCTAGTGAGCCAACTTCATCATATAAATTTTGCATAATATCCACCTTAGAAGAATATTATATCAAAAAGGGTATAATCACATTATGAATTACAAACAAATAGCTCAAGAGACTCTAGAGATAGAAGCTAACACTTTACTATTATCTGCCAAAAACATGGATGATGTATTTGAAAAAGCGGTAAAAACTATACTAGCTTGTAAGGGAAAACTTATAGTTACTGGTGTTGGTAAATCTGGTCTTATTGGTGCGAAAATGGCAGCAACTTTTGCTTCAACCGGAACTCCATCTTTTTTCCTTCACCCAACTGAAGCACTTCATGGTGACTTAGGTATGATTAGTGAAGGGGACGTAGTTATTGCCATATCTTATAGTGGTGAAAGTGAAGAGTTAAGCTCTATACTTCCTCATATAAAACGCTTTGATATTCCACTTATTGGGATGACTAGAAGTAAGAGTTCTACTCTTGGTTCGTTTTCTGACATAGTTATAGATGTAGTAGTTGAAAAAGAGGCTTGTCCTCTAGATATAGCCCCTACCAGTTCAACAACTTTGACTTTAGCACTTGGCGATGCACTTGCAGTATGTCTTATGAAAGCACGAGATTTTAAAAAGAGTGATTTTGCTTCTTTTCACCCAGGTGGAGCTTTAGGAAAACAACTTTTTATAAAAGTAAGTGACTTGATGAGAAGTGAAGATTTACCAATCATAAAAGAAAATACAAAAGTCAAAGATGCGATAGTTAAAATCTCAGAGGGTCGCTTAGGTACAGTTTTAGTTATCGACAAAGATGACTCACTTATAGCACTTGTTAGTGATGGTGATATTCGTCGTGCACTTTTAAGTGAAAATTTTTCACTAGATGATAATGTTTTAAAATATGCTACCAAAAATCCTCGTACAATAGATGATGAAACTATTCTAGCAAGTGAAGCTTTAGTGATGATAGAAGAGATGAAAATTCAGCTACTTGTTGTAACAAATAAACAAAATAAAATAAAAGGCGTGCTTCATATACACACGCTTATAGAGAAAGGCATTTCATAATGCGATTAAACAAATATATAGCTCACCACTCGAGTTACTCAAGAAGAGAAGCTGACAAGGCTATCCAAGATGGATATGTTAGAGTTGATGGTGAAATCCAAGATAACCCTGCAACGCAAGTTGAAGAGGGAGTTAGCATAGTTTATGTTAGCGGAAAACAAGTAGCAGTTCGTGATAAATATACAGTTATAGTTTACAACAAACCAAAAGGTGAACTTGTAACAAAAAGCGACCCTCGTGGAAGAAAAACTATTTACGATTCACTAGACAAAAAGTACAAGCACTATATCCCTGTTGGGCGACTAGACTATGCTTCTGAAGGACTTTTACTACTAACTGATGCTAGTAAAATTGCAACTGCTTTGATGGAGTCTGATTTAGAGAGAATCTATAAGATAAAGATCAAAGGCGAAGTAACTTCTGAGATGGAAAATGCTATGCTAAATGGTATGGTTTTAGATGATGCAACAGCTGGCGGACATGAATACTCAAAAGTTACATCGATGGAATTTAAACCGTTTATAGGTTATAAAATTCAAAAAAATGCACCAAATTATTCTATACTAAAAGTAGCCTTATCTGAGGGTAAAAATCGTGAACTTAGAAGATTTTTTGCTCACTTTGGTGCTGATATAGCTGACTTAAAAAGAGTTGCATTTGCCGAAATAGAATTAAATAATCTTCCAACTGGAAAAGTTAGATACTTAGAGAGAAGTGAGTACTCTGCACTTGCAAAATTTATGAAAGATGAGAAGAAAAAGGCAAGAGAGCGAGGGGAAAAATAAAAAGTTTTGACGATTTACTAGGTCAAGAGCATTTAACTTCACCTACATCACCATTACGAATCCTTTGCGAAAAACAGGCTATTGGTCATAGTTTTTTCTTTGGCCCTGCGGGCTGTGGTAAGACCTCAATAGCAAGACTTATTGCTAAGATGATGGATATGCCATTTTATGAGTTTAATGCAACTTCACTAAAAGTAGAACAACTTAGAAAAATATTTGAGCAATACAAAAATGCCTTACAAAGACCACTAATTTTTATAGATGAAGTCCACCGTTTAGCTAAAAATCAACAAGAGGTATTACTTCCAGTGATGGAAAACAACTCTGTTTTGATAATAGGTGCTTCAACTGAAAACCCTTTCTTTTCTCTAACTTCAGCTATCCGTTCTCGATCGATGTTGTTTGAGCTTTTTTCTATCTCAAACGAGGCGCTAAAAAAGTTACTAGAACAAACTTTATCTACAAAAAATATCACTTATGAAGATGATGCAAAAGAGTACCTTATCAACTCTAGTGGCGGTGATGCAAGGGCTATGCTTAACTTACTAAACTTTGCTTCTAATGTAGAGACTACAGTGACTTTAGATATATTAAAATCTCTTCGCCCAAATGCACTTCAAGCTGGAAGCAGTGAAGCCGGAGTTCATTATGATTTAACCTCTGCGCTTATCAAGTCAATTCGAGGTTCTGATTGTGATGCTAGTATCTATTACTTAGCTCGTTTGATCGAAGGTGGTGAAAGTGCTGATTTTATAGCTAGACGACTTGTAATACTTGCTAGTGAAGATATTGGAAATGCAAATCCCCAAGCTTTAACACTTACAACATCTTGTATGACATCTGTATCTAAGATTGGTTTTCCTGAAGCTAGAATAATTTTAGCTCAAGCAGTAGTATATCTTTGTGCATCACCAAAATCAAACTCTTCATACTTAGCAATCAACAAGGCTATAAAGTCCGTGAAAAGTGGACAAATCTTAGATATACCAAACAACATAACACAAATGAATGAAGACTATTTAAACCCCCATCACTTCGGTGGATATGTAAAACAAAACTATCTTTCACAGAATTTAAGCTTTATTCAACTTAAAGATATTGGTTATGAGAAAAAAATGAAGGAATGGCTAAAAAATATTGAATTATTAAGTATAAATTAACGATTCTAATGATAACATCTTAGAGAATCGATAAAATATAATTGGAGTTATAAAATGGAAATTCAATCCTCTTCTAATAATGTTACCATTACTGGAAACATCAAAAGTGTAAGCGACTTTCAACAGATTAAACAATGTATTGATGGACTTGTCAGTACACATAAACATATTGTTTTAAACATTAAAGACTCTCTTTCAATTACGTCTTCAGTTATTGGTTATTTAAATAAACTAGTTTTAAAAGATAATATAGATATTCACATGCATATTGGAAATGAGCAACTTATTGAATTATTAACTGATTTAAACATGGTATCTACTTTTAAAGCTAAAAAGGTTTAATTATGACTATAAAGACAAAACTTTCCCTTATAGCTGCTTTAGTTATAGGCTTTTCACTTGTTGTTGTTGGCTTAGCAGTTAAAAAAGCTTATAATCAAAGGGGTACAGTTCTACAAGCACAAACCTTAAATCAGCTATCTCAAAAACTTTCTTTATTAATCCATGAAACACAAAAAGAGCGTGGTGCTAGTGCTGGGTTTATTGGCTCACGTGGAAATAAATTTTCAGATATTCTACCAAAACAAAGAAATCATACTGATGAAAGGTATAAGGAGCTTCAAGCATATTTATCAAGTATAAATTTATCTGATTTTCCAACTGAACTAAAATCAAATATATCATCATTCAACTCAAAAATATCTCAATTATCACAGATTCGTAATCGAGTAGACAACTTAAATATTAGCGTAAAAGATGAAGTTATTTACTACACAAAAATGAATGCAGATATTTTAAACATTGTATCTCTTACTGCAAAACTTGCTTCATCTCAAAAACTGGTAAAAGCTCTAACAGCATATACAAGTTTTTTAAAATCAAAAGAGAGAGCTGGAATCGAAAGAGCTGTACTTAGTGGCACATTTGCAGCCAATAAATTTGCTCCTGGTATGTTTGAAAAATGGAATAAACTAGTTGCAGAACAAAATAGCTATTTAGATTCTTTTTTATCTATTGCAACAGACAATGCAAAAGCTTTTTACAAAACAACTATGGCTTCTCCTGTAATTGCAGAAGTAAACAATATGAGATCTATAGCATCAGAAAAATCGATTACTGGTAACTTTGGAATAGATAGTGTGATATGGTTTAAGACAATTACAAAAAAAATAAATCTTCTTAAAAAAGTTGACGATGAACTTGCGAAACAAAACGATATACTTTTAGATGATATAGAATCTAGTTCTAAACTAACTGCTACTCTTACTATTGCTAGTTATACAATCTTTTCACTTTTAATGTTTAGTATCATATATTTTATAGCTAAAGGGATTAACTATAGTGTTAGTGATTCCTTAAACAAAATAAAATGTGTATCAAGTTCTCTGGACTTAACATGTGAAGTAAATGTAGCGGGTAAAGATGAAATTTCACAAATTGCTCGTGCTATTCATACCATGATAATCGCTTTTAGATCAAGTGTTCAAAAAGCAGTAGATGTATCAAACTCATCTTCTCAAGAGAGTGAAAAACTAGCTCATATTGTTTCTGAACTTACAAAAAATGGAAATGATAATGCAAAAAGAATTGAAAATATAAATGATCTTGTTTCTGAAGTTGGAGAAAGACTTGATGAAGTTGAAGAATCTTCTATTACAGTAACCGAAGATTTAAATACTACTTTTGAAGTTCTAGATAGCTTTGTATCTGAACTTGATGCTGTTGTTAACTCTATTGAGACAGGTAGCCAAAATCAGAATGAATTAGTTCAAAAAGTTTCAGAACTAACAGAGCAAGCTAAAAATATTAAAGATGTTTTAGAGATAATCTCTGATATTGCTGATCAAACTAACTTACTTGCACTAAATGCAGCCATTGAAGCAGCAAGAGCTGGTGAACACGGTCGTGGATTTGCTGTTGTTGCGGATGAAGTAAGAAAACTTGCAGAGCGTACTCAAAAATCACTATCTGAAATTTCAGCAAATGTTAATCTTATTACTCAGAATGTTGTAGAAATTTCAGAGGAAACAAATAACACAAGTTCGAACATGCATACCATAGCAGAATCAGCAAATACTCTAATATCTTCTGCTGAAGAAACAAAAGATAAATTACTTATTACAAAAGATAAATCTACTGATGTAATGCACCAAAGTACCTATATAGCTACAAAAACTAAAGAGTTGATTTTAAATATGGATGATATTATCGAAATCTCATCGAAAAGTAATGAGCTAAGAGGTGATGTAGAATCAACTGCATTTACTCTGTCTAAAGACGCGAATGAACTACAAACTGAATTGAGTAAGTTTACTGTCTAATGCTAACAAGTGAGTATATAAAATCTTTAACGCTTTTATGTGTTGAAGATAATGGAACAACACAAGTCTTTTACAAAAGTATTTTTGAAAATAAAATTGATAATCTAATCTGTGCTTATGATGGTAAAGATGGATATGAAAAATACTTAAACAACAAGATAGACATTATTATAAGTGATTACTTCATGCCTAGGCTAAATGGCTTAGAGATGATTAAAAAAATCAGAGAAAATGATGAAAAAATTCCTATAATTTTAGTTTCAGATATTGAAGATATAAATGTAATTATACAGGCCCTGCACCTAAATGTAAACAACTTCTTAAAAAAGCCTCTTATACCAGATGAAATTTTACAAAGTATTGAAAATGCTTCAAAAATTTTAATTGCTGATAAGTATATAGAAGAGCATAAAAACAAACGTATAAAAGAGCTTGAAGATGATAAGCAATATAATTCATATCAAGAGGAGTTGGCTTTTTCAAAAGAGTTAAATATACTTAGGAATGACTACTACTATCAAATGATAAATATGGATTCTACTTACCTCATTGACTTTTATTATAAACCACTTGATGTTTTAAGCGGCGATGCATATAGTGTTAGAAAAATTGATGAGTATACCACAATGTATCTAATCATAGATGGCATGGGAAAAGGTTTATCCGCTTCTTTAAGTTCTATGCTTATGACATCATTTGTAAATTATAAAATAGACTTAATGCTTGATATAAATTCTTTTGATTTAGATAGGCTTATAAAAAAATCATTAGACTACATAAAACCTATACTACTAGAAGAGGAAGCATTAGCTTTAGATATTGTTATATTAAATCATAAGCTTAATACAATGGATTATGCAAAATTTGCAATGCCTGTAACACTTATGAAAACAGAAGATGAAGAGATTGTAAGACTAAAATCAAACAATCCACCACTTAGTAAGTATACACAACAATTTACCATATCATCTTATGATATTTCAAAGATTACTAAATTTCTATTTTATAGTGATGGACTTGTTGAGAACATAACAAAATATGATGAGCAACCTTACTCCAATTATATAGAAGCTGATTTTTTCAATACCTTTACAAAAGAAGATTTAATAAATACTCTTTTAGAAAAAATAGATGTTCAAGAGGATGATATAAGCTTTATACTCTTAAATAAACTTGACCTAAATACATCTTTAATACATGCTAAAACATTTGAAAGTTCATTGGAGACAGTGGATATTGCCAATGACTGGTATTCTGAACTTTGGAGTAATATTTGTGATGATATAAAAATCACATATAATGCAAGTATTGTTTTTACAGAGATGTTTATGAATGCTTATGAGCATGGAAGCTTGAGTCTTACGCATCAAGAAAAACATAAATTATTAGAAGAAGATATATATTTTGAAACATTGATAGAACTAGAACAAGGGTGCGAAAAGAAGATAACGGTAGAGGTACATAAAGTCAAATACCACTCTCAGAAGTACATAATTACAAAGATATCAGATGCTGGTTATGGATTTGATATAAATAGTTTAAGTAAAATATTTAGAAATAGGCATCAATTTAATGGGAGGGGAGTTTTTGTTTCGAAAAATTCTTCTTCAGGGATTTACTATAATTCGATTGGCAATATGGTTATTTTCTTTCACAATATAGGTTCTTGTTAAATTTAGACTTCATAAGAAGTCTAAAAATTATTTTGCTAAAGCAGCTTTAGAAGCTTCAACAACCGCTGTAAATGCAGCTGCATCATTCATAGCCATATCAGCAAGAATTTTACGATCAAGTTCGATACCAGATTTATGAACACCGTTCATGAAAGTTGAATAGTTCATTCCATTTAAACGAGCCGCTGCATTAATACGAA
>CAZZAZ010000044.1:0-12776 GCA_964652355.1 uncultured Sulfurimonas sp.
TTTTTAGCTTTAATATCTTCTACCGAAGTATGATATGGAAGAATTTCACAATAAATTTTATCTTCACGAAGACGACGAGCTATAAGTTGAGTGTATTGAGAACCGAAATCTAGGACTATAATGCTAACATTTGTCATATAAATGCCTTTAAAAAAGTAGGATTAATTAATAGAAGAAGGATACTATAAAAATAGTTAAGATTTGATTAGTTGTAGTAAGTAACTCAGCTAAAGCTGAGTACCGATGGCCTATTTTCAGCTTCCGTGAACATTTTAAGAAAATGTTCCATACGCTGAAGCCAAAGGCATTAATGTTTAATATACATACCTAACATTTCAAACTGAACATACCAAATGGCTACAGATACAGCATATCCAACTAAAATAGTCCATGAATGTTTCATATGTGAACCAAATGTATAAATACCATGAAGTCTACCCATAACACCGACACCAGCCGCAGAACCAAAAGAGATTAAACTACCACCAACACCAGCTGTCATAGTAACAAGCATCCATTGAGATAAATCCATAGTTGGGGATGATTTTAAAATCGCAGACATAACTGGAACATTATCAACAACTGCAGATAAAAAACCAACACCAATATTTGCTATTGTTGGTCCTACCAAAGTATACATCTCATTTATATACTCCAAAAAGCCAAGATAGTGTAGAGCACCGACAGCAGAAAGTATACCAAAGAAGAAAAGAAGAGTATCGTTTTCTACTTTTTGCATATTAACATATATATTAAATGAGTTTGCACCTGTTTTTGTTAAAAAGATTGAGTAAAGTTTTAATACTGCCATACCAAACATCATACCCCACATTGCAGGAAAATGGAAAAATTGATGGCCTAAAACTGCCATTACAATAGTTGCAACACCTAAGTATGCCACACCTATACCACCATCTAAAACTTGTGGCTTTTTTTCTGCTTCAGCATCAAATGGTGGTTGCCCAGATGGAACTGACATAGATAGTAAAAATGCTGTTACTAACCAACCAACTATAGAAGCTGGAAAAAGGAATAAAAAGTCAACAAAGGTACCTTTTTCTGCTGTCCATGCCATTAGAGTAGTAATATCTCCAAATGGAGACCAAGCACCACCAGCATTTGCTGCTACAACAATATTAATAGCTCCAGGAACTAAAAATGCAAGATTTTTCTTATCAATAGTATATAAAACTGTTGAAAGAATAAGGGCTGTTGTTAAGTTATCTGCTACTGGTGAGATAAAAAATGCTAAAATACCTGTCAGCCAAAAAAGTTTTTTATATGTATATCCTTTAGACACAAGCTTAAACTTCATCAAGTCAAAAACACCACGCTCTATTAGTGTTTCAATATATGTCATAGCTACAAGTAAAAAGAAGAAAATTTCTGCAATTTCAAGTATAAGATGTTTCAACTCATTATGAACAGGCTCAGGATTTAAACCATTTATTGCATAATAAATACCTATAAGCATAAACATAAATGTACCTGCAAAAAGTGCTGGTTTTGCTTTATTTACTTCATATTTATCTTCTGTCGCAATAAAATAATATGCTAATACAAATACAGCTAAACTTAACCAACCTACCCACGTTGTTGCTAAATTGACATCTATTACTGCATGTTGTGCAGCTTGAACTACACCTTCACTTAACGAACTATGTTCCATTATTTCTCCTATATTATCGTGTGTACACCCAAAGATTCTTCTCTTTTTAAGCACGCTTCAACTATCTCTAAAGCTGTAAGTAAACGAAATTTCAATAGTTTACCAATATTTTCGTTTAAAAGTAAAGTAATTTTAGCTTTTGCATCAACTAATCCACTTTTTGTTCTCACAATTGACACATTTTCCCACATTATTCGTCTAAGTTCGTTCTTTTTCACTTTATCTTCTTTATAAGACATAATACTTTCATCAATCTCAAATTCCAAAAACTCTTTAAAATCAGAGTTTTCTAAAATTTTCAAAGATGCTTTTTTTGCAAAAACTAAACCTTCAAGTAAAGAGTTTGAAGCTAGTCTATTTGCTCCATGAACTTTTGTTGAAGCCACTTCACCTATAGCATACAAATTTTTTACACCAGAAACCTCTGCATCAAGATTTGTTTTTATCCCACCAATAGCATAATGAAATGCTGGTGAAATAGGTACACGAACTTCTGGGACATCAAAACCTAAGTCTTGAAGGTTCTTATATATATTTGGAAACCTTTGTGTAAAGTAGTGATATTCAAAATTAGAAAAATTCAAATACACCTTTAGTCCTGTCTTTTTTGCATAATCATATATAGACTTACTTACAATATCACGAGAAGCTAATTCACCTCGCTCATCATATTCAAACAAAAACCTTTTACCATTTTCATCCTCTATAGTAGCACCTTCACCACGAAGAGCTTCTGTTAAAAGAAGTTTTTGAGCAAATTCAGAGTTTACAAATACAGTTGGGTGAAACTGCATCATCTCCATATGGTCTAGCGTAATCCCTTTCATTACACAAAGACCTTGAATATCAGCAGATATACATGGTGCATTTGTATGATACTCATAAAGAGACCCTACTCCACCAGAAGCAATAATGACATCTTTTGCATAGATATTTCTACTTTCTCTGTGATCAAGTACTGTTACACCATAACATTTAGAATCTTTAATAAGTAAATCAACAACTCTTGCATTGCCAAGCATAGGATGTGGATTTTTCGATAGTAAAAAATGGTGCATATAACGACCAGTTGCATCACCACCAGCATGTAAAATTCTTTCAGTTGAATGTGCAGCTTCTTTTGTAAAATGAAGTTTACCAGAATCATCACTATCAAAAACAAATCCACGCTCTATTAAATCATCAATAGCTTCACGAGAATTTTTACTTAAAACTTCAACAGCATCTTTATCACATAAACCTGCACCAGCTTCTATAGTATCTTTAATATGAGAGGGAATGTCTTCCTTGTCTCTTGCTAGAGCCACACCGCCCTGTGCATAAAAACTATTACACTTAAAGGTCTCCCTTTTATTTATTATTAGGACTTTTTTTGTTGTTGGTAAATGCAAGGCTGCATAAAGTCCAGCGACTCCAGCACCTATTATAATCACATCATATTGCATAATCTATTTTTCTTGCTCACTTGGCTTTTTTATATGAAACTCAACATTTTCATCACCTTGTGGTGCTTTTTCTAAATAATATGGGTCAGCTTTATAGCCACATGCACTAAAACTTAATACAAACGATGCTATAATCAGCACATGAAAAACAGTAGTCAAATTATTTCTTCTCTTCAAAATAAACCTCAATTTTCTAAATTAGTAGAGTATAGATGTATAGATAGGTTAAAATCTTCTCTTTTGCTAAGTATACAAAATTTTATTAAAAATGGCTATATCAAAAACAATAAACTTTTTTTTATTCTAAAAGCTAAGCTAAATCGGCATGATCAAGACAATACAATTACTATGTTAAAAACTATACTAAACTCTCCTATGATTTTAGAATCTGACAAATTTTTAGAATGTATAGATATACAAATAGATGATGTGGTTTTTTATGTAGATAACAAACCTGAGCATAAAACTAAACTTCACACTACAAATACAGATAAAGAAACTTACCCAGAAAGAGCAAGTGGTGAAATAGATATAAATATAGAAGATGAAAAGTTAAATCAACTTGCAAAAAGTATTTTAGAGATTATAAAAGCAAAAAAATGAGTTTAGAAACAACAATAAAACAACTTCCACATTCTGCTGGTATATATCAATACTTCGATAAAGATGGAAGATTACTGTATATCGGTAAAGCAAAAGATTTGTCTAAGAGAGTAAAAAGCTATTTTTCCTTTACTCCAACATTAAGTGTAAAACCAAAACTATCAGCTCGAATAACAAAGATGATAAATCAAACAGAGTCTTTAAACTATATAGTTGTAAACTCTGAACATGATGCTTTGATACTAGAAAATTCACTAATAAAGCAGTTAAACCCAAAGTACAATATTTTACTTCGTGATGATAAAACATACCCTTACATATATATAGATACTTCTCAAGAGTATCCACGATTTGAGATTACAAGAAAAGTGATTAAACAAAAAGATATTAAATATTATGGACCTTATTCTGTGGCTTCTAGAGATATTTTGGATTCTGTTTATGAGATATGTAAACTTGTTCAAAAAAAAGGGTGTTTAAAGAGTAAAAAGCTTTGTCTTTATCATCAAATAGATAAATGCCTTGGTCCATGTGAATTAAATATATCAAAAGAGGTTTATCAAAAAGAGATTGGTTTAGCTAAAAACTTAATAGAAAATAAAAAACTTTTAATCAAAAGACTAGAAGATAAAATGCTTTTTTATGCAGAAGATATGCGTTTTGAAGAAGCCGCTGAAATAAGAGACAGAGTTGAGAGAATATCTCGTTCTGAGATTAAAAGTGAAATAGACTTTGCAAGTGATGAGAACTACGATATTTTTGCACTTCAAAACTCTGATAAAAAAGCTGTTATAGTTAAAATATTTATGCGTAATGGAAAAATAATCTCATCTTCACATGATTATATAAATCTAAATGAGGGTTACGATGAAAGTGAAGTTTATCAAAGAGCTATTCTTAACTTTTATGGGGATGAAAAACCACCAATTATTGCACAAATTTTAATAGCTTCAGAGTTTGAAGGTAAAGATATAATAGAGAAGCATTTAAGTACTTTATTTGAAAAAAAAGCAGCTCTTTTAAATCCTAAGAGAGGAGATAAAAAGCATCTAGTAGATTTAGCACTTTTAAATGCTAATGAGCTTCTAAAAAAAGATAATAACATAACTAATGACAAACTTTTACTAGCTATTAAAGAGCTTATGAAGCTAGAGAGAACACCATACCGAGTTGAAGTTTTTGACAACTCACATATGTCTGGAGTTGCAACGGTAGGAGCTATGGTAGTTTGGCAAAATAGTAAATTTGATAAAAAATCATACCGTACTTATCATTTGGATGCAAAAGACGAATATGCTCAAATGCGTGAAACACTAAGCAGAAGAGTCCAAAGCTTTTCCAAAGCTTCACCACCAGATTTATGGATAATAGACGGTGGGACTACACTACTAAAACTAGCAAATGAAATCTTAGAATCAAATGGAGTTTATTTAGATGTTATAGCTATCTCAAAAGAAAAAATAGATGCCAAAAGCCATAGGGCAAAAGGTAAAGCTCATGATATTCTTCACTCTATAAACGAAAGTTTTAATTTAAAACCATCAGACAAGAGACTTCAATGGGCACAAAACCTAAGAGATGAAGCACATCGTTCAGCTATAACATTTCATAAAAAAACAAAACTAAAACTAGACCAAGAGTCTCAACTTTTAACTTTGAAAGGGATATCTCAAGCAAAAATTATAAAACTTTTAAAACACTTTGAAAGTTTTGAAGCTTTAAAAAAATTAAGTGAAGAAGATATTGCTTCTGTATTAAACACCAAAGATGCAAAAATCATAAAATCTATCTACAACTAAGTAATGTTTTAATAAATTAATGTTATATTCAATGACTTAAAATAAATAAATTTGGAACCAAAATAAAATATGTTAATTTATAATGATAAAAAAGAGTTTATAGGTATTGATCGAACTTATTTAGATGTGTTTAATATAAAAAGTTTGTCTGAACTTGTAGAATTGAATAGTGATTTTGCAGACTTTTTTGTAAAATCACCTGGATATATTCATAATTTTGTTCATATCCATTGGATTGATTATATTTTGTGTGATGATGCAGGTATTTCACCAAAAGTTCTAATCAACATAAAAGATGTAAATTATTCTGCCACAATAAATATAAAAACCATTTTTTTGATCGATGCTCCAGAAAAAGAAGCTTACTATATAAATCTTTTAAATATAAAATCATTAAGTGAGAGTTTAGAAGAAGAATCAGCTTGTGAGATAAGTAAAGCATTTAACCCTTTAGAAATAAAATATGATGAAAAGCCAATAGAAGATATACAAATATCTGAACTTGATTTAGGGAAATCTATCGTTATCGAAGACACCTATGAGGAAGTTGACTTAGAGATCAAAATAGTTGAACCAATTAAGGATGTAAAAAATTATGATTCTTATCAATTTAATCCAGATATTGCGTCAGCAGAACTTGGTCTTCCTGTTGACTTAGTTATAGAATTTGTTCAAGACTTTATCGTACAAGCAACTAGTTTTAAAAATGAATTCTACAATGCAATTTCATCTCAAGATTATCAAGAGTCTCAAACTCTCTCTCATAAACTAAAAGGGGTAGCGGCCAACTTAAGGATTCAAGATGCTCATGAGATATTAAGTGATATTAATCAATCTGAAGATTTTACTCAAATTAAAAAAGATATAGATAATTTTTATACTATTATTACTAAACTCTCTAACAACCAAGAAAAAGATGATATAGTCTTAAACTTTAAAGAAAAAGAGTAAAACTATATGCAACTAGGGCTAAAAAACAGGCTTAGACTTATTAGCCTTTTACCAATATTAGTACTTTTCTCACTTACAAGTTATTATGTATATCAAGCCTATAATGAACATCAAAATGCTCAACTTTTCAAAATAAAATTAAAACAAAATGTTTATCTAAATGAAGTCATATCCAATTTAGGCAAAGAGCATGGTATGAGTGCTATGTACCTTGGTAACAAATCTGATAAAACATTACATTCCTTATATGAACAAAGAAAAACTGTTGATGAAAAAGTAATTCAATATAAAAAAATAGTACATGAAGATAATATTTTTATATCACAAATTGAAAACATTATAGCAACAAGGGACTCCTTAGAAGCACTAAATGTAAACTTTTTAAATATGTGTAACTCTTATGCCATAGCTGAAAATACACTTATAAATGAATTAGAACATATTACAGACAAACAAATTGACAAAGAGGTAAATGAACTTTATTCAATATATATGTCATTAATATATGTAAAACAATTTTCCTCAATTGAACGTGCTTATGTTTCTTATGTGATTGCTAGATATACCAAATTATCTATGGATGATTTAAATAAGTGGGTATCAATCATTGGCAGATCAGATGCTATTAACTATGAAGTAATTCATAATAGAGGGTTAAAAAAACAACTTGATATAATTTTTAAAAGTAAAAAAAGTATTAAACTATTTGAAAAAATAAATGCTGAGCGTACAGGGATAGTTGCAGCAGCTGGTACAGGTAAATACTCCATTAATTCAGAAGTTTGGTTTTCTATGCAATCTGAAAAAATTAATATTATTTCAAATGCTAAAAATTTAATTTTAAAAGCCATAGATAAAAGAGTTGAAATAGTGCAAGACTCATCTTTGAAACTACTTTTAACATCCTTGGGTATCTGGCTTATTTCAATAATATTTGGAGCTCTTGGATATTTATTATCAAATGAAATTGCAAATAATATTAAGCACCTAGAAGATGTTTTAAGACGAGCAGTGGATACTAAAGAGGAAAAAGAGCATATAAATTTACATACCAAAGAGGGTACTAGTTTAGCATATAAACTTTTAGAGAGTATTATTCATAAAACAAAACTAGATAGAAAAGATGCACTTGAAGCAAGTAATTCAAAATCAATGTTTTTAGCAAATATGTCTCATGAAATAAGAACTCCTTTAAATGGTATAGTAGGATTCACAGAATTACTGAAAAATACAACACTAAAAGATGAACAAAAAGAGTTTGTTCAAGTTATAGAAAAAAGTTCCCAGAACCTCCTTGATATTATTAAAAATATTTTAGATATTTCAAAAATAGAGAGCAAAAAACACGAAGTTGAAAGTATATTTTTTGATCCTCTAGAAGAGTTTGAAAGTGCTGTTGATGTTTATGCAGTAAGGGCAAGTGAAAAAAATATTGATTTAGCTTGTTTTATAGATCCAGAACTTCATACTCAACTAAAAGGTGATCCTACAAAAATAAAAGAAGTTTTAATAAACCTTATTTCAAATGCAATAAAATTTACAGAAAACAATGGTTTCATCAATATCTATATAAGAAAAAAAGAATCAGCTATAAAAGGAAATATAAAAATTCATTTTGCAGTACAAGATAATGGAATCGGAATTAGTGATGAACAAAAAAATACAATTTTTGAAGCATTTACACAAGCAGATGTGTCTATAACCCGTAAATATGGTGGTACTGGCCTAGGTCTTACTATATCTAGTAACTTTGTTGAGCTTATGGGTGGTAAACTTGATTTAACTAGTACAAAAGAGCAAGGTACTACATTTTTCTTTGAACTAGAGTTTAAGGACTATAAACATACACATGCTAAAGATAAAAATAGATTTTCTAATTTAAATATTGCGATACTGTCTTGTTTTACAAAAACAAAAGAACAAGATATTTACATAAAAGAATATTTTAGTTTTTATGGAGTACAATATTCTGTATTTAAAGATTTAAAAGATTTAAATGATAATTCTAAAAAAATTAAATACGACCTAATATTTGTTGACTTGGATTATACAGATAAAAAATGTCTAGAAAAATTTTCGAACTTAGAGATTAGACTTGTCCTTTTAACAAAGGCTTCCAAGCTCCAAGAAATAGAAAAACTAAATCTTAATATATATAAAACGCTTTATGATCCAATTCATTCTTCAAAAATCAAAAATATATTACTTTCATATAAAGAATCTTTAATAAAAAAACCTCCGCAAGTAAAACAACATAACAATGACTTAAACTTTAATGGTAAAATATTAGTTGCTGAAGACAATGAGATAAACCAAAAACTTATCTCTAGAGTTTTAGAGATGATGGGACTTGAAGTTGATATTGCGAATAATGGTCTTGAAGCATTTGAAAAAGTTAAACTTAAAAAATATAATCTTGTTTTTATGGATATTCAGATGCCTGTGCTAGATGGTATAGAATCTACTCATGAGATACTAAACTTTGAAAGAGAATCAAAAACTGAGCATACACCTATCATCGCTTTAACTGCCAATGCACTTTCAGGGGATGAAGAAAGATTTTTAAGAGAAGGTTTTGATGGTTATACAACAAAACCTTTAGTGAAAGATAAATTAATATCTATACTAAACAAGTATTTGAGCTAAAACCTCTTCAACTCTAGATACTGCAATAATTTCCAAGGATTCTTTTACCTCATCAGGAATATCTTCTAAGTCTCTCTCATAGTTTTTTGCAGGAATTAAAACTTTACTCATACTAGCCTTATGTGCTGCTATTAGTTTTTCTTTTAGTCCACCAATCGGTAATACATCTCCTGTTAATGAAACTTCACCAGTCATTGCAATCTCTGAACGAATTTTTTTAGAACTCAAAATTGATGCTATTACAGATACCATTGCAATACCTGCAGATGGTCCATCTTTTGGAGTAGCTCCATCTGGTACATGTATATGTAAATCATATCTTCTATAAACTTCAGAAGCATCAGGTTTAACTTTTTCCTCTTTCTCCTTAGGAGATATAGGAATATTTTTAGAGTCAATCTTAATCTTTTTTGTATCTATAAGTGTTTTTACCACACTTAGAGCAATCTTTGCAGACTCTTTCATAACATCACCAAGGCTACCAGTTAACTGCATCATTCCCTTACCTTTGATACGGCTAGCTTCGATTTTAAGTACATCTCCACCAACAGCTGTCCAAGCAAGACCATTAACTACACCAATGATTGGTTTCTTATCAGTTTTTTCTATCTCAAATACTGTTTTATCAAAATAATCTTTTAAATTTTTAAGATTAATTGTAACTTTATTTGTTTCTGGTTTCTCTAAAATTTCACGTGCTACTTTTCTAGACATATTTGCCAAACGACGACGCAAGTTTCTAACTCCAGCTTCACGAGTATAAGAATGAATCAACTCTTTTAAAGTAGCTTTTGAGATACTTACTTCTGATTTTTTAAGCCCATGTTTTTTCAACTCTTGAGGTACTAAATATCTTGAAGCGATCTCTAGTTTTTCTTGAGGTGTATATGAACTTATATTTATAAACTCCATTCTATCACGAAGTGGACTTGGAATTTTTCCAATATCATTTGCAGTAGCTATAAAGATTACTTTTGATAAATCCAAATTAAAGTTTAAATAATAATCACGAAACTCTGAATTTTGTTCAGGGTCTAATATCTCTAACAGTGCTGCCGTTGGGTCACCTCTTCCTGTTCTTCCAACTTTATCTATCTCATCTAAGACTACTACAGGGTTCATCTTTTTGGCATCAATAAGACCTTGTGTAATACGACCAGGCATTGCACCAACATATGTACGACGATGACCACGCAGTTCATTTACATCTTCAAGTCCACCAAGAGCTATTCTTACAAGTGGTCTTTTAAGTGCTGTTGCTATTGAGTTTGCTAAAGATGTCTTACCAACACCTGGAGGTCCTGAAAAACATAAAATTGCTCCAGCTGCATCTTTACCTTTTGTTCCACGAAGTTCCATCAACTCTTTTACTGCAAAATACTCAACTATACGCTCTTTTGGTTTTTTAAGTGAAAAATGATCTTTATTTAACTGAATTTCTACATCTGAAATTTTAAGTGATTTTTTACTCTCTTTTCCAAAAGGAATCTCTAAAACCCAATCAAGGTAAGTTTGAGTCATAGAAGCATCAGAACTATCTGGATGCATACGAGCAAAGCGTTCTATTTGTTTATCAATCTCTTTGTAAACATCTTCAGCCATCGATGATTTTTTAGACTCTAATTTTTTTATATACTCTTCTATCTCTTCATCTCTTGAAGTATCACTACCTAACTCTTTTTGTATCTGCTTTAATTGTTCTTTTAAAAAGTATTCTTTATTTACTTTTTCTATATGTGTATGTACTTTTGAACGAATCTCTTTTTGAAGCTTGTTTGCTTCTATCTCATCTATAAGATAATCAATAAGGTCTAAAAATCTTTTTTCAGTATCAGATTCTACAAAAAGATTATATGCTTGCTCTTTTTTTAGCTTTACCGTTGAACAAATAAGATCAATAATACGGTTATAATCATGATTTTCTTCTATAGTACGAAGTAAATCTGGTGGGAAGTAGTTACTAACACCAGAAAGGGTACGAACTTTTTCACGAAGAATCTCTAAAATAGCATCAATTTTGAGTGAGTTAACATTTGTAGCTTCAATCACATCAACATTTGCTACAAGTGGATCTTCAGAAACTTTACCAAAAGTTTTTGCACGAGCTAAACCTTGAAAAAGAACTTTTACTCTACCATCAGGTAGTGCTACTTTTCTCATAATAGAACCAACTACACCAGCATCATATAAAGAGTCAAAATCTCTTTCGCCCTCACTAGATTGTTTTGTAGGGCAGACTATAACTAAAGAACTTTCTTCTATAGCTTTTGTAGCTGCTGCAATATTAGTATCATCACTTAAAAAAAGTGGACTGATCATAAATGGGTATAAAAATAGTTCATCTTCTGCTATTACAGGTATATTTGCAGGAAATTCACCATAATCACTTAACTTCATTATGATTATTCTCCAATTTTGTTTCTAACTCTTCTTTATTTGAGTTTCTTGAAACAACACTTTGTGTATCTGGAATCATAAATCCATACCAGCTTTCAGTTCCATCACCTTCAAACCAAGCACGGTACCAAGAAGTATTTGCTCTGTCTATTTCGTTCCAGTCAATCCAAGGTTGTGGTTTCTTCTGTCTGTAATACTCAGCACTTTTTGGTTTATCTAATCTTTCATATAAACTAGCAATCGTTTCATTTAAAGCAGCTTCTGCCAAATATAGACGGGTAAGCATAGTATCTACAACAGCTACATACATTGAGTTTGGATAATTTTGCTTAAACTTTATAGATTCAGCAATAGCTTCACTAACAAGTGCTTGATCACGTCTTGGATTTGGTAAAGCCATATATTTTGCTTTAATTTTTAAGAAATCAGCTTCCTCTTTTTCATTTGAGGTAGCATATCTTTTTATATACTCATCTAAGAAGTGTTCAGTTAAAAGATATTCTTCATAGTACATATGAGCTATCGCTAAAATGATTGTTGCTTCTGGTAACAGAGGTGAACCAATATGTTCACCTTGAAGTGAAGAGTAGTAGTTATCTGCTGTTTCTAGGTCTCCATCAGCCACTGAATCAACAAGTTTTGAATACCAATAAATTGCTGGTTTGTTATACTCTTCTACCTCTTTTGAACATCCGTTAAAAAGTACAACAAATGCCATAGTTGCCAATAAAATTTTATTTTTAATTTTCATGTATATAATTTCCTAATTACTTTAATAGTATTAATTTAGTTGATATTTTATCCAAAAGAATTATATATATCTTTAAAGTAGGTACATTTTATGCTAGATATTCAATAATTATATTATAATAACGAACAAATAAAGGTTTTTTTATGAAATTTAATATGGCTGTACCCCTCTTAGGATTTGATGACATTAAAGAGGTAACATTAGAAAAGATTGATGATATTTTCATGAAAATGCAAGCAGTAGAGAACGAACATATTGCGTTTACTCTAGTTGATCCATTTGTTTTAAGAGAATATAACTTTGAAATTCCACAAAACATTCAAGATATTTTAGAAGTAACTAAAACCTCAAATATTTTGATTTTAAACATAATGGTTCTTCAATCTCCTATAGAAAACTCTATAGTAAACTTTATAGGCCCTGTTGTTTTTAACACAGACAATAAAAAAGCTGCACAAATAATATTACAAGAATCTACTAACTATGGTGTAGCAGAAAAGATATCTGATTTTTTA
>CAZZAZ010000045.1:0-12280 GCA_964652355.1 uncultured Sulfurimonas sp.
AAGTTTTAGCGCAAAGATTTAAAGAGATTATGGAGAGTATTTATGAGCTTCGTATCCCTCTTAAAACTTCTGTGAATATTGGCTCTCATTGGGGGGAGTTAAAATGACACATCGCTACATAGGAAAGACTGGACTTCGTGTTAGTCCTATATGTATGGGTACTATGACTTTTGGTACTCAAACAAAAGATGAAAAAGAAGCTTTTAAAATTATGGACAAAGCTTATGAAGCTGGTGTGAACTTTTACGACACTGCTGAACTTTATCCTGTACCACCTGAGGAAAAGTTAGCTGGGATTACTGAAGATATAGTTGGGAGATGGTTAAAAACAAAACCTCGTGATAGCATAATCCTAGCAACAAAGGTAGCTGGAGCTGCTAGTGGTTGGTTTGTGCCACCAATTCGATATGGTTTAACTGCTATTGATTCGTTTCATATTGAAAGAGCAATAGAGGGTAGTTTAAAAAGATTAGGTACTGATTATATAGATTTGTATCAAATGCATTGGCCTGATAATATTGTACCAATAGAGGAGAGTTTAAAAGCTTTTGATAGATTAGTGCAAAGTGGAAAAGTAAGATACATCGGAACTTCAAATGATACAGCTTATGGGACTACAAAAGCTTTGATGATTTCAGAGTATAAAGATTATGCTAGATTTGAGTCTATTCAAAATAATTTTTCATTACTAAATAGAAGATTCTTAGATGAGTTAGCAACTTTATGTAAAAAAGAAAATATCTCACTTTTACCTTATTCACCATTAGGTGGGGGGATGTTGAGTGGTAAGTATAACCAAGCTAATTCTGAGGATGGTAGGTTTAGTGCCTATCAAAAATCTACAAACACTCGTCAGCAACTTATGGCGGCTAGATTTTTAAATGATAAAACTCTTGCCTCAACTCAAAAATATTTAAAAATAGCAAATGATTTTGATATACACCCAGTAACTATGGCTATAGCTTGGTCGAAACAGTTTGATTTTGTAGCTTCAACTATAATAGGTGCAAGAGATGCCCAGCAACTTGATGCCTCATTGGCTGCAATGGACTTAGAGCTTAGTTCTGAGCTTTTAAGTGAGTTAGATAAAGTACACCAAGATATACTTTATCCTATGGGATAACAGATGCTAGAACAATACATAAAGGCAATAGAAGATAACAACATCGTATCTAAAACAGATATTGATGGGATTATTACCTTTGTAAATGATGAGTTTTGTAAGATTAGTGGATATAGTAAAAAAGAGCTTATTGGTCAAAACCATAACATAGTCAGACACCCTGATGTAGATCCACATAAGTTTAAACTTATGTGGGATACTATTAAGGATAAAAAAACTTATAAAGATACCGTTAAAAATCTCTCAAAGAGTGGTAAAACTTTTTATGTAAACACTACTGTAATCCCTATTTTAGATGATGATAAAAATATAATTGAGTTTATCGCTATTCGTTATGATGTAACAAAAGAGGTAGAGTACAAAGAACAAAGTGAAGAGAAACAAAAAGTTATGTTTTGGCAAGCAAGACTTGCCTCTCAAGGTCAGATGTTAGCAAATGTAGCACATCAGTGGCGTCAACCTCTAACAGAGCTAAATCTAAGTCTATTTAACATGAAGAAATCAGCCCAAAACAGCAACTTGGATGAAATGCAGAGATTTTATGAAGATAGCAAAAGTATTATAAAAAATATGTCTCAAACCATAGAAGATTTTACTAACTTCTTTGAGCCAAGAAAAGAAAAAACTTATTTTTGTATAAGTGAGAGTATAAAAGAGTCACTATCTATTTTAGATAAAATAATAAAAGATGAACTTATCAATATAAAAACAGATTTTGAAGCTATAGAGGTCTTAGGTGTATCAAATGAGCTTACTCAAGTGCTTATAAATTTAATAAAAAATTCACAAGAGGCTTTTATATCTAACTCTATTTTGATAAGGGAGATAATTATAAAAATTAAAAAAGTAGATGACTTTGCTATTGTTGAGGTCTCTGATAATGCTGGTGGAATCTCAAAACAACTGCAAGAAAAAATCTTTGAACCGTATTTTACCACTAAGTTTAACTCTAGTGGGACTGGTCTTGGTCTTTTTATGTCAAAGATGATTTGTGAACAGGGTTTAAATGGTTCACTTGAGGTAAAAAGTAAAAAACAAACTACCACCTTTAGTATAAAGTTGCCAATAGATGAAAGATAAGTTACTTAAAACTTTAAAAGTATTGCTTGTTGAAGATGAACAAAATATTGCTCTACTTTTTAAAGATGCTTTAGCGGAAAACTTTTACAAATTCTACCTTGCAAAAGATGGAGTTGAAGGTTTAGAAAAGTTTGATAATCTTTCACCTGATATTGTGATTACAGATATTAATATGCCTCGTCTTAGTGGTCTGGATATGGCAAAGAAGATTAAAGAGAAAAACAAAAATGTACCAATCCTTATACTCTCTGCTTTTTCTGAAAAAGAGAAACTCTTTTCAGCCATAGATATTGGTGTAGTAAAGTATTTTTTAAAGCCTTATGACCCTGACGAGATTTTATCTTTTTTGATTGACTTAGCTCCTAGTTTAGGAGAAAAAAGTGTTAAACTTGAAGATGACTTTGTTTTTAACATAAGTAGTTCGGCACTTTATCATAAGTCAAAGTTTATAGCTTTGAGTAAAAATGAGTTAAAGTTTATAAGTTTACTTATTGACAGTGAAATAGCTGGTGAAAAGAGTATAAAGGTAGAACTTTGGGGCGAAGAGGTTAGTGATGAGAGACTTAGAACTTTCATAAAAAGATTTCGTGCTAAAACTTCAAAAAAATTAGTTCAAAATGTAAAAGGTATAGGGTATAAATGTGGCAAGATAGTGTAAATTATTTTATAAATGATGTACTAGAGTTAGAGGGCCATTTTGGCGAGGCTGTAAACTTCTTCATCTATGATACGGTAAAAATTTGGTTTTTACTTTTGACTATCATTTTTGTAGTTTCCTTTATGAGAACTTGGTTTAACACAGAGTATGTTCGTGCCCATTTGCAAGGTAGGTCTAAAATTTACGGTCATGTTGGTGCTTCACTGTTTGGAATAATTACACCGTTTTGTTCATGCTCTGCAATTCCACTTTTTTTGGGATTTATTCAAGCTAGGATTCCACTTGGAGTTACCTTTTCTTACCTTATTTCAGCACCTATGAATAATGAGATAGCGATAGCAATGTTATTTGGTCTTTTTGGTTTTAAAGTTACTGCGCTCTACATTGTGTTTGGTTTATTGGTAGCTATTTTTGGTGGTATGTTAATCTCAAAGTTAAATATGGAAGATGAGATAATGCTAGATATAAAACCAATAGATATAAAGCTTGAAGCTGATATAGTAAAGCTTAGTTTGAAAGAAAGAACTAAAGAAGCTTGGGTTTATACTTATGATATTTTTAAAAAGATATATATCTATGTTATGATTGGGGTAGCTATTGGTGCTGCTATTCACGGCTATATTCCAACTGACTTTATAGCTAAGTATACGGGTGAAGGGAATCCTTTTGCGGTTATAATTGCAGTTATAATGGGAATCCCGATGTACTCATCTGCTGCTGGAGTTATGCCACTTGTCGAGGTTTTAACCTCAAAGGGGATGTTACTTGGAACTGCGCTATCATTTATGATGGCAGTTACGGCATTATCTTTGCCAGAAGCTTTGATACTTAAAAAAATTATTTCGGTTAAACTGATAGCTGTGTTTTTTGCCATAGTTGGTAGTGGGATTATTGCTATTGGGTATATATTTAACATGATTTTATAGGGATTAGATATGTTTACATTTAAAAAAAGTCCAACGATTTGTTACTGTATAGATGTTGACGAAGATACAATTGTTAAAGCCATAAAAGATGGTGCAGATACACTTAAAAAAGTAAAAGAGACAACTTTAGCTTGTACTGGTAATGAGTGTAAGGAAAAAAATCCAAAAGGAAGATGTTGTTCTAAAGAGATAGTGCAACTTATAAAGGAAAATAAAATATGAAAATCGAAGTACTAGGGACTGGCTGTGCAAAATGTGCAAACTTAGAAAATGTGGTGAAACAAGCTATTGCTAAAAGTGGAATGTTTGTGCAGTTAGAAAAGGTTGAAGATATGATGAAAATTATGGAGTATCAAGTTGTAAGTACACCGGGTCTTGTTATAGATGGTAGGGTGGTTAGCACTGGTAAGGTTTGTAGTTTGGATGAAGTTTTAGGTTTTATGGATGCTGCAAAATAATATATTCCAAAATATACCAAAAGATTTAAAAGATGAGTTTTTTGAAGATCTTTTACTTGGTGAAAATATACAAATAGAGCGTATAGTCTCTCGCGGACATACTTCACCAAAGAGTGGTTGGTATAAGCAAGAAAAAAATGAGTGGGTAATTATGTTAGATGGTAAAGCGATTATCTCGTTTAAAGATAGTCCCGACGTCAAGTTAGAAAAAGGCTCTTATATAAATATATCTGCATATGTAGAACATAAAGTGTCTTGGACTAAACCAGATTATGATACTGTATGGTTAGCTGTTTTTTACTAAATTATAAAAATATAAATACACTTTTAATAGCTTGAGTACCTAAGTTTGTTGCTTCAGCTCCAAGATACACCAATGTACTTTGAACAGTTGAAATCATGTTAGAACTTACAACTTTAAACTCCATATGTGGCTCTAAAAGAAGTTGTTTTCTTTTGTAGTTATACAAATCAATAGCCTTCCCATCATTAATATCTTTTAAAAGTTCTGTTTGCCAAGCTCTTTGCCAAGTAATAAAAAGGTAGTTTCCTTTTTTGTCTTTAGAATGTTGGACTCTATCTTGAACTATTTGCATAACTCTGTTTGCTTCTTGAAGTTTTTTAATATCGTATTGCATAGTTGTGATAGTATGAGATCTGTCTATTGTATATGCCCAGTAAAGAAGTTTATATATCCCTAAAATAAGGTAATCATTTCTATTTTTTACAGCCTCTTTTGAAAACGCTTTATTTAGGTAGTCTTTATAGTTAGGGTTTTTTTTATTTTTAAACTTTATTTTTACATGAGTTGTTGCGTTTTTTATCTCATTTTTTATCTCGTTAGAGTAGCGTTTTGAGTAGTTGTTTGGGTTTTGTTTATCTAAGATTATTTTATATTCAACTAATAGTTTTTTAAGTGAATCCGTATGCAGTCGTACAGCACTAGCACCATTTGTTTGAAAAATAGAGTGAACAAATGAGTCACTTTTTTTACTAGTACAAGCACTAAAGCTAAGTGTTAAAAATATAAGTATAAAGATCTTTAAAATCATTTTTTTGTAGCTTTATAAATGAAACTGAAAACTTCTGCAACAGCTTTGTAAAGTGCTTCTGGAACCTCTTTATCTATCTCTACATGAGAGAGTAGTTCAACTAAGTCTTCATCTTTTTTTATAGGTAAGTTATGAAGTTGTGCAATTTTGATAATGTTGTCTGCGGACTTGCCTTTTCCCTTTGCCAAAACTCTTGGAGCATTTTCTTTGTTTGTGTTGTATCTTAGAGCTGCTGCTTTTCTCATGCCTTAACCTCAAAGCCCATATTTACATCCTTAGATACGTCATTATAGTGTGAACCTTGAGAAGCTTTAGTGTAGCTACTAAAGCGAATATCTCTCGGCTGTATATTAGAACCTATAAGAGCATTTCTAAGCTCAGACATACTTTCTCCCATGATTTGCTTTAACTTACTACTATCAGAGCTTATATGTATGTTTAATTGATTTTTATCGTATAGACTTAGACGCACTCTTAACTCTTTATACTCTTTTAGCGAAAGTTCTATATCGCAGTAAAACTTATCCTCTTTTGTCTTTTTGATACTAATAGAGCCTTCTTGCATCTCATCCCAAGTTACTGGAAGGTACAAAGACGAAGAGTTAGATAGATGAGATACTAGTTGATGATAGTCTATTGCTAGGTTTAGTTTGTCTATTTGTTTTAAAGCATCGTTTAGGTTTTGACTTGGGTTTAGTTTAGCTATCTCTTCCCCTGCTTTATGTAGTACTACCTTTAAATCGTTTGAGATAATCTCTTTTATATTTTCAGTAGTTGAGAGTTTTTGTGGAGCATTTAACAAGGATAATTCTTTAAGTATATTTCTTGTTTCTTTTGAAAAGACTATATCCATTCTTTTAATCTCGGTTTTTATATCTGTAAGTATTTTATCAATTTTTAAAGGTATATCTTTTTGAATTATTTGTCCAATAGCTACCTTTGCATTTGGAGAGGTGTCCTTCATAGTTTTTATAAGTTCTAAAATTTTTGTAAGTGAATCCATAGAACTTTTTGAGTTATTTGTAAAGCTAGTTTGTAAAGTTGTATTTACATCTTTTATAGCTTGTACGATTTCTGGTAGTTTTAGCTCCGGAGTCTTTGTTTGAACTGGAAGTTGGTTTTTTTCAGTCAACTGTATTTTTGTATCTGTTATGATTTTTGGCTCAAGTAAACTCTCTAGTTTTTGTATTTTTTTATCAAAGGCTAGAGTTGTAATCGGATTTGCATTTTTAATTTCAGCAGACAAGTCTTTAACAAGGCGTTGAACACTCTTAACAACACTCTCTTGTGCTTTAGAGGATTCTTTTACTAACTCTTTAGCTATCTCTTTAAAAGTAGGGGACTTTAAAATATCATCTATTGTATTTTGAATTATTGGAGCTTTTGGTAAATCACTCTTTTGTATAAGTTTTGTTAGTGTATTTAAAGTATCACTTAGTTTTACTTGTGGATTTTGTATATCTTTTAGTTTTGATTCCAAAAATACACCAGAATTTTGCAAAGTTGATTTTATATTTGTTGTTTGTATCTCTTTTATATTTGGTAAAAACTTTTGTATATCTTTAGCAATGTTTTCTAAAGGCTTTTCAGACTTTAGTGTGTTTATAAGCTCTTTCATTGGCTCTTTTATATTTGCTATTTCTTTTAAAGTAGGGTTATTTTTAACAAGTGAAAGTAAGGCTTTATCTGCTGATGAATTTAGGGAAGAGTCTTTTAATAGTGAGTTTAAAACAGATTTTAAGTCTTTGTTTTGAGTTATGCTGCTTAACTCATCTAAGGTGGCACTTTTTAAAACTTTTGCAAGTGCTTTGTTTGTATTTGGAAGTAAGATACTTAACTTTTTATCTGTTGCAATACTTAACATAGGTGAAGTATAGCATAAAAGTAATATAGGAATAAATAGTGCTGATATGAACTATATATAACTATAAAGGACAAACTATGAAGATAGAAAACTATGCAATAGATATGCAGTCTGTAAGTCTAGTTGAGGAGACTACAATATCACAAAGTTTAGATGTTGTTATGAAGGGTTTTATTCAAAGTGACAATCAAAAGATAGAACAGAATGGTTTACTTTCACAAATTGACTTTGCAAAGCACAAAAAGGTGTTAGATCAAGCTCCAACACCTTTAAGTGATTTATTAAGAGCTTAGCTATCTAAAGTTAACTCTGTCTATTTTGGGCTTATAATGAGGGTCTTCACCCTCAATAGTCCAAAGTTTTTTAGATATATAAGAGACTGCATTAAAAAAACCATCATCATCAATATACTCAAAAAAGTCTAAATTTGAAAACTCTCTTTTTAGTAAGTTAGTTTCATATTCTTTATCTTGGACAGACTCTAATTTTGCAAGAGTTATAGCTTTTTTACTCTCAATATTTGCAAGGTGCCATAGAGATAAAAATCTTTCAGAGTACTTACTTAGAACTTCGTTTGCGTATTCTTCAAACTCGTTGTATCCACTTAACTCAAAAAGCTTTATAACAAGCCGTAGTGTATCTTCAAGGTGAACAAAAGGTACCATAGAAAAAAGTTCTCTTGCAGTAGATGCTCCATCAGAATGTGATGCTCCAACAAATACTCTAGCCCCACCATCAGTAGCTCCAAAGTTGTTTGTTTTAAGACCTATAAGACCAATATCTGTATGACGATGTCTTCCACAACCTTTAGCACATCCTGAAAAACCAACTTGGATAGAATGCTCATTTATTTTATCTAGTGGAAGGTAAGATGTTTCATCTTTTATGCTCCACACAGCATAAGGACAAAGATTGCCTGCACAAGCCATGATGGTTTGAGATATAGCTTTTGATTTTAGTGAGCACTCTTTTTCTTTTAAGCCTAAGATGTAGATATTTTGGTCAATTCCAAAACGAATCTCTGCGTTGTTTATAGTCGCAAAATCTGCTATCTCTTTAATCTCATCTGTTGTAAGTCTTGAAAAATCAGTTTGATAACAAAATCCAAATGTTCCATCTTTTAGTTGGTGAAACTCTTCAAACTTAGCTTTTTCTATAATAACTTCACCTTCAGACTCAAAAGTACTTTTATACTCTTTTTGTATATGTGCGCGAAGTCCATCCATACCAATCTCTTCAATCATATGAAAAAGACGAGTTTTAGAACGAGAAAAACGTGAACCATGGAGATAAAAAGCCTCTATAAAAGCTTTGAAAAATTCAAAAACTTGAGTCTCTTTTAAAAATATATCAGCAGATCTTGCTACTTCAATATTTTTACCACCCATATATACATTGAAACCTAAAGTATCATCTTTTTTTGCAAGTCCAAAGTATATGTCATTTGCATAAAAAGAGGTTATATCTGCACGATTTCCAGAGATACCAATAGACACACGACGAGGTAGCATACCAACATAACGAGGATTCTTCAAAATATACTCATTCATTTGTTGGACTATTGGGTTTACTTCTATCTCTGCATAAGTACCAACACCATCATAAGCATCACTTACAATATTTCTAACATTATCGCCAAAACTTTGCCAAGTTGAAACTCCAAGCTTATTTATGCGTTTATGAATTTCTAAAACATCATCTACTTCAATATCATGAAGTTGAATTCCAGAACGAGCTGTAAGTATGATAGTTAAATCAAACTCATCTACAATATCTGCAATAGATTGAAACTGCTCAGATGTAAGTCTTCCGGCTGGTATACGTATACGTATTGTAAACTCATCTTCTAAAAAGTTTGTATTAAAAATTCCAAAATCTTGAAGATAATAACGATCACCTTCGTTTAAAGATTCAAAATCAAGGTCATAAAAATCTCTGTAATAGTCAATCGGTTTAAGTTGAGCTTTGTATCGCTCTCTTTTATTTAGCTTTTGTTCCATAAGTACATTTTATCATAATTAAAAAATTATTCATCTTGCATTTGGTCAAGTAAATTAAATAAAGTATTTGATGCCTCTTCCATTTTTACAAAATTAGTATAAACTTTATCTTGGTTATCTAAAAGTGTTTTTTCATCTTTTAGGTAGCTCATACTATCTATAACAGAAGCATGTACTACTTTGTGTGGCTCTACAATATTTTTAAATGATTTTGTATTGCCAAATCGTTTTGTACCTTCACTGTCATACCATTTACCCATACGACACATATGGTGGTCCCCAAATGTTTGTGTTTCTTTACGTAACAGTATAGATTCTAGGGCTGAAGATTTAAACAGTGTATGGTCTATTTTTACAAGTATTGCAAAAATTTTATTTTCAGTAGCATGTGAAATTTGTTCTAACTCTTTGGCATTAATATTAAATTCATTTAGTGTCTCTTTAAACGCTTGAACTGTTTCAGTTGATTCTTCTGCTAAAGACATCATTTTTTTAGAGCTATCTTGAATTTCACCCGTATCTTGTTGTAAACTTTTTATACTTACATCAATCTCTGCAGTAGCTTTTTGAGTACGTTCTGCAAGTTTTCTAACTTCATCAGCAACAACAGCAAAACCACGTCCATGTTCACCTGCACGTGCTGCTTCAATAGCTGCATTTAGAGCAAGTAAGTTAGTTTGTTCTGCAATATCTTTTATTAAGTTTACTACTTCAGAAATTTCTGCAGATTGAGTTGCAAGTGTATCTACTGAGTGTGAGTTTTGATTTATATTTTCATTTAATAAGTTTAGATTGTCAAAGATTTTTTCAACAGAGTTCATACCATCTTGGGAGCGAACAGCAGTATCTGATGCACTTTTTTCCATTTTAGCAAGTTCTATTGTACTCTCAGATAGTTGATTTTGAATTATCTTAAAGTTAGGGATATTTTGAGCAGTACTTTGGATTTTATAGTTAAAAGCTTCTTTCTCTTTTGATATAAATTCTGTTTCCATACTCCCAATAGCCGAGTTGATCATATCTGCAGAATGGATAAAGTGTTCATTTAGTCCATCAGCATTTACATGTCTATAGTATTTATGTTGAGACGCAGCATTTACAGATGCTTTGATTTCACGCATAAAGTACTCTATTTGATCCATAAAATTATTTATATTATGAGATAGTTCCTCTAACTCTCCACCACCAGTAGTAAAAATTTCACGTCTTTCAAAGTCACCATTTACCGCACCTCTAAGAGTGAAGTTTGAATCAAGAATACTTACCTCTACAACTCTTAAGTGTCTATATGCATAAAAAGCAGTTATGTAGATTGGTAGTGAACCTAAAATATATAATAGATTAAATTCAAATATAATTGTTGAAGCAATTAGTCCAAAAAGGCTAAGTATTGCAGTTGCAATTAGTGAATATTTTACTTTAGATAGTGAGCACAAATTCATCATAAGTGATTCCCCCCTCTTTTAAAATCTCTTGTAACCTTTTTAAGCTACCCTCCATACCAGAGCGTTTTTCAATAGCTAGTAACTCTTTATATAGTGGGATGATTACATTTAGTGCTTCTTTTCGAGCGGTATGTCTTGTAGAGTGATAGCCTAGAACATTTCCTTTTATATCAGTAGAGGCAACAACGTTTGCAAAAACCCAGTAATGGTCTGAACTATTTTTACATTGATTAATAACATAAGCATTAATCTCTTCACCGGACTTTAGCGTATCCCATAAAAGTTTAAATACAATACGAGGCATATCGGGGTGTCTAATGATATTGTGAGGTTGTCCAATAAGTTCTTTCTCTGAATAACCAACAATCTTGATAAACTCTTGGTTAGCGTAGGTAATAATACCTTTTAAGTCTGTTTTTGAAACTAAAATAACACTATCTGAAAATGTACGTTCACTCATATATTACCTTTAGTTTAGATACTTTAGATAATGTTATCAGTTATTATCTAAATTGTATCTGAATAGTGTCCGATAGCTTAGATTTAATTAATTTTTTCATAGAGTTTGTCATATTTGCTATATTTGTACCTGTATTTAGAAACTCTTGTATATATAAAATATTCTTATAACCCCTATGTTTTAAATTTGATGATATTGTGTTTATATCTTCTTCATTTAATAGATCGTTATGTACAGTAGTCCTAGCTTCAAAATCAAAATCTTTTTTTATTAAATAGTCTAGTGTTTTTGAAAATTCATCATATTTGTTTGAGTGGGTAATTTGAGTAAACTTCTCTTTTGGTGCTTTATAATCAAGTGCTATATAATCAAGCAAGTTTAGCTCTACTAACTCTTTAACAGCTTCAAAGTTAGTGCCATTTGTATCTAGTTTTATTTTAAAGCCCATTTTTTTTATGTTTTGGCAAAATTCTACTAAATCATGTCCAGTAGCTTCTCCACCAGAAAGAACTACTGCGTCTAAAAGATTCTTTCTTGATTCTAAAAATTTTAAAATATCATTATAAGAGTATTTTCCAGTTTTAGCAAAAACAATATCTTTGTTATAGCAGTAATCACACCTCATATTACACCCACTAAACCAAATAATACAAGCAAGATGGTTAGGGTAGTCTAGATGGGTGAAAGAGGTGTAATCATAAATTACCTGACTATTCGCTAAACTGTTTTCTTTGTTTGTGTTCACCAGTTTTTCCTACATTAAAACTCTCAACGGGTCTGTGATAACCCATTACTCTAGTATAAACTATACATTTTTGTCTTTTGTTTTCACGCAGACTTAAAATTTCTTCTTTACTCATGATTTTGTTCCTCCTTTACCTAAGATGCAATTATATTTTCTTCTATTAAAATTTCTTCATCACATTGTGGACAGTATTCATGCTCTCCTGCGATATATCCATGTTTTGGACATATTGAAAATAGAGGTGTAACTGTAATATATGGAAGTCTAAAGTTAGATATTACATTTTTAACTAACTTTCTACAAGCTTCAGTTGAGCTAAGTTGTTCTTGCATATATAGGTGAAGAACTGTACCACCTGTGTATTTGCACTGAAGTTCATCTTGAAGTGTCAGTGCTTCAAAAGGGTCATCTGTTAAATCAACTGGAATTTGAGATGAATTAGTATAGTAGATATTATCATCCATCCCAG